>JAISCJ010000033.1 GCA_031265645.1 Holosporales bacterium
GAGTTGAAAATACTAAGCGCAAACGAGGATTTCAGAATCCAATACAGAGGTTATGTTAGGTCTGAAAATGATCGCATAAGCCGCGAAACAAACGCAAGAGCTGGTGGGTTGGCTGAAGGGTTGGCTGAAGGAGAAGCTAAGGCTCTTGCTCTTATGAAAGAAACAGCTCGTTCCTTGCTTGCAGAGGGCATATCCCCAGAAGCCGTTAGTCGATGCACCAAGCTTTCCATAAAAGAAGTTATGTCGATGCGTGAATAGGCCACAATTCATAAAATATACATCCAACCGCAAAATGATTCACTATTTATGCCAAGACGTTTACATCAAAATGCGCCGATCATAAGGAACGATTATTTGAAAACATTTGGCGCTTGGGTATATATCTAAACGCTTGGCTCGAAACACGATATCTTTTTTTTATAGTGCGATGAATCTGACGCAGCCAAGGCATTTACGATTTTTATCACATTGCTTTGATTCTCGCAGCTTAGTGAGAGAAATTTTACGAAAAAGTTATCAATTTCTTCTGGTAAAATCTCCATGTTTGAGTTCGACGTGGGTTCTGCTGTAAAAGTTGAAGCACTTTCCTGAAGGACCCCCTCTGAACTCTTGTACGTTTTGTCGATTATCAGTAAAAAATTTTCAATGGGGCAATTCAAGGCTTGGCTGAATTGCATCAAACGAGATACCCTTAGCGCATTTGTTCCCGATTCGTATTTCTGAACTTGTTGTGCTGTCACTCCTATGGCTTTGGCCAGCCCTCGTTGAGTCATGCCTAGCTGCATTCTTCTGTTTCGAATAAATGCGCCAAGACGGAGACACAATGACTGATCTGATATTGCCATGCTGATCCACAGAGCTCCGGTACTTACTGCAAGTGTAACGAATACCTGCGTTTATTGTAAAGTTTGGAGGGCGTTGTGAATACAGCTGGCTTGCAAAAGTTTGGGGCTGGCTGGTTAGTCGCTTTAACACCATTTTTCTGGGACTGGATTGAATAATTCTTTTAGTTTCTCTCGCAAATGCTTTTTTTGTTCAGACGTTAACTTATCTGATGCCAATAGTGTGGGGATCGTATTTCTAAATCCTCGAAAAGAAGATAAGTTGAGTATTACTTCGTTTATTGCTTTTTCGTTTCCCAATACTACAGATAAGCACCTCTCTATGTTTAAATATATGATGCTGTTGTATTTCGCTAATCGCACTCTTTTTACGAACTCTTCCGGTGGAAACTGTTGATGGATTATGCATTCTGTTACATCGATTGCATACTTATCCGAATCTAACCACATGTAACTCTCTAATTCGTGCATTTGATCTATTGTTCCATCTTTAAAAAGCCGCATAGCAAAATTATTCACTATAGATGGATCAAGTACTTTGCCTAGTTCTTTTGCGATTGCGAATAGTTGCCCAATATTTCGACGCGTTTCCTCTCTGATGTTTGGTTGAATTTTCTCATCGGTGAAAAACTTTAAGCATTGCTCTATCTCGTATGGAACTAGCAAACCGTTCAATTTAAATATTTCTAAAAATACCTCCCATTTATTTAAACGAATGCATTGTTGACGCATGTTGTTGTATGCCTGAAGGTTCCCGTCCCTAAATGAGCAATGCGCGATAGCGCATAATGTGGGCACTGTCGCAGTTTGCAATTCCTTCAAAAACAAAGTGCGCCAATCTAACGAGACATATTCGCTTGTCATGCTCCAAAGTGTGTTTACTTTTGTTAAGTCTAATTCTGATGTGGATGAGTCGAGCAATTCCGTTAAATCCACTCTTATCTCTTCCGTCGTTGCGTACAGTGCTATCAGCTCACCAAGTTTCGGCGTTTGTGTTATTATAAGCTGACCTAATTGTTCTTCAAAATTTTCGAATTTAACAGATTTTTGCTTTGCAACGTCTAGGATTGCTTTTACTACGTGTGGATGGGATGAGTTTGACAATAAACGCATCAACTCACTATGAAGTATTGAAGGATCCAAAGATTCGCAATAAGCTTTCAACTCAATAGAATTTAATAAATTTACATTGTTCAATAAATCAATATCATCTTGTTGCAATTGAAAGGGATTATTTGCGAATGTAATTTTGGCGAAACCAAGTCGTCTGGAATACGCAATTTCGAATATTTCTTCATCCGTATATTGTTCGTTACTAAATGCAGCAGTTGTCACATTTAAAAGTATGTTTCTTGATTCATCTTCCGTTTCAGAAATCTTCACGGGAACGTTCCTCTCAAAAATCCTTTCAGTTGGAAACAGTTGCAATCCGCATTGCATTATTAATCGAGAGAACAGCGTCATTGCTTGCGGATATTTATCTTGAAACAGATTTTCCATTTGTGAGTTTTTACGATATGTAAATCTGAAGAGATTGTATTTGTGCATGTTATATGCACTTTCATTCTCATCTGTAGTTATTAACCAGTCTGATCCATCTTTCATTCGAAACGGCGCAAATCCCCATATTGCCAGCATTTCATCCACGTTATACCATCCGTCGAAAAGTGATGTCATCAAACAAGTTAGGGCAAGTTTTACTTTCGCATCATTGTTGTCGATTTTTTCGTTTGGGAGAATCAAAAATGGCTGAATTCCTAAATATTTTGCGTTCTGTTGCAAAAAAGTGTAGAATGTTTTTCCACCACCACGGTTCAGATAATAGATGTTTTCAACAACTTCGCCGTGTGAAAATGCTTCGATTATTTTGCTTAGTAACTCTGGAGTATCGAGAAGTGCTTTGTGTGCTGCTGCAAGAAAGCTTCCATCCAAGAAAGGAACCATCCGCGTTCTAAGTTCTGGATTTTCTACAAACGAAACCAAAGGCGAGTTTATTGCCTGTCCAACAATATCCAATCCTATGAGACTTCGAAGCGCATGTGTGCATTCGTGAAGAAATAAAAAATCTAATTCTTCTATTGACGAAGGTTGATCGCCTACGGAAATATATGGAATTTGCAAACATTCTCCTTTGCTGAATGCTATTTCTATGACATGGTTCTGCCAGTACTGTGACTCTGAGCCTTTTTCAATTCGTATTTGTTTTCCTTTGTAAAATGATGAACCAATGAGACCGATGTCTTCATTTATCAATGTTTGCATAATAAGCATTGATTTTGCTAATTGCTGTCCGGTCGGACTTTCTAACATACGGTGTACAAATTCTTTAAATCTTCGTTGTAGGAGTAAAGGTAGTTTGCTTACGTCAAACATATGCATGAACGTGTTGAATAAGGGCTCTCCATAGGCATCGTCATACGCTTGAAGTTCTTGGTATACAGGACTTTTATTGCTTGTCACGCGAAATGCGTATGTTATCAAGTTTGCATATGATAAATCAAGAATATTTCTTCCGTTGTGTTGAAAGCATCCGAGCACACTTGCGATCTGCTTTAGATTGAATTCACAGAAAGAGTCATTATTAAGCAACGCTGTGGAATCAGATGCGTCTTTCTTCAGTGCGGAATAATTCGGAGTTGCGGCATTTGTCTGTCCGAATGGCGCACCTGCTGTGACTGGATTGAACGGAAGTAGAAAACATGCCGTAGAATAAGATGGTTCCTGCACAAGGCTGCACAGTGTCGTGAGCAACAGAAGTTTCGTTGAACGCGTTGGCGTTGGGAGTGCCATGATTAGTCCGGAAAAACCTAATAATGAGTTATTGTAGT
>JAISCJ010000093.1 GCA_031265645.1 Holosporales bacterium
CGGTTGAGAGAAAACCGTGACAGGCCCCCGCTCAATGGCCTCGCATAATCGGTCAAGTTGTTCACCTTGCTGATCCGACCCCATGGGAGTGTGGGGCGGAGCGTCCACTGCATTTTGACCAGACGGTCCTATATCCTCTCCATCTGGCAACCCTCTAGCAACAGGAACTTCGTACAAGTCCGGTTGAACTGGCGATGCATCTTGGCGCTCCACAATATCGTCACTACCATTCGCAGACATCCATGCTAATCCGACACAACAAACACCATACAAAAACTTCATTCTCCCATCCTCCGGTGCTCTATACTACGGGACCCATAGTAACACACTACATAAAAATGCAGGTAGATTTTTATTAAACAGAGCAGAAAACGGTGGTATTTGGCTATTTCGATTTTTTATCGCGCTTTTTCTTTTTACACTTATTTTTAATTTTTGCGCAGCCGTTTTCTGCCTTGTGTGAGTTTTCTGCCACTTTTTTAAAGACTGTTTCTAAGACCTTAAAAGCTACACCGAAGATGATTTTGAACATGCTATTTCCCTCGCAGTTTTTTGATAATTTTAAGGAGTGTTACGCCTATAATTAGCGCTCCACCAGAGACTGAAAATGGGTGCTCGTGAACGGTTTGAAGCAGAAGGTGATCAAGCGTATCTGTGTGTTGTACGGCTGTCGTTGCCTCTTCATCAATAGATTTTATCGCTGTAAGTGTGTCTGTTATTGTATTTTCTGTCATAGATAAGCTCTCCTTAACCAACCATTTAGAAATTTTTTCTGACTTGAGTTTGTTGCAGCCAGATTGCGATAAACACCCGCTGCCTCAGATTTTATTGCCGTTAAAAGCAAGTCCACGTTTGCTAGCTCAATGACCTGTTTTGTTAGTGGGCCAAGGACACCGTCATCAACAATTTTTGCCCCAAGACATTGCAGAGCTCTTTGCAAAATCTGGACGGCACGCTTATGTCCCATGTTCACAGACAAATCAAAGACCTTTGTTGCTAAACGATCGTCAAAATCTTGATATGGTAGCCAAAAATCCTGTCGATAAATTTCGATAGCGTCTTCTTCCGTAAGGTTTTCAATGTCACAATCCGGATAGCTTTTTTGCGAAATACCGAATTTCGTTACGCCACCTGAATCATGCACCTCATCGCTAATTCCACCTTCGTTTGCTAACACAAACTTAATTGCTTTTGCGAAATCGCCCATCGTTCACCTCAAGTTCGTTGATCTCTTGTTCTGCTAACCTCATGCGTTCTTCCAATCTCGCGATTTTTTCAGCCATATCAATCCGCCGTCTGATCCATGCATCGTGAAACTTAACTTTATGATTAAGTTCCATGTAACCAACTGCCAACGCCACAACTTGTGTGATCAAAACTGGCCAAATTGGTGACTTAAAATCCAAACGCATGCTTTAAAATAATTATCCGTCCCTAAATATAATCTTCGCTTTTTTTCTGAAAGTGGTCCTAAAGCAAAATCGCTACGTTTGAGAGCGCAAAACAACGTGCAATTCCACAAAAAAGGCGTTTTGTACTATACTTCCTTGAGAATACGCCAAGTCTACAGTAGAAAAAATCTCGATATTCGTGTATCATAAATTCATTGGGAATGTTATTTTTATATATTTAGGAGTATTTATGCAAACGCATATGAAGCGTTTCCTGGTATGGGGAACTTCAATTTTTTTAATAGCAGGATCGCATATTAATGCAAGTAATGCGGCAGATCGCATACGTCTTGTCGACACGCCAAGCTATCCGAACAATCCGGACTTGAAACCAAATGCAACGCGTACGGCTAATGTTTTGAGGCTTTTAAAATATCCGGCAACAGGAAATGTTTCGACAGTGGCATTTGATTCCTCAAGCGTCAGCCCCAGTTTGTGTACATTTACATTGATTGGTGTAGCGCTTCACTCGATTGAATCATTAACAGATCAATCAAGTCAGTCTCAAGATCGATTAACATCGGATTGTCAAAGGAATGCGCGAGTCTTTGACGGTCTGGTTGGAACATTTAAATATGCCTCTGAATTAGCGGCAGGACTTGCTGTTGCATTCCCTAAACATGTTCCAGCCGAATTTACAAGAATATGTATGCAAGTGCGCCAAGCAGAAGATGAATATTCATCACTATTAAAATCAGGGGCACCTGCACAACGCTTAGCAGAGATGTCTAAATTAATCGAACAAAAAAAGATAGAATTGTCAGACGGTATGTGGGAAACAATGGACGAAGAAACAGCAAGCATGATGACTACAGCCAATGGACGTGACATGATGACCGAAAGCTCATTGCACACAACTTTAACAACGACACAGCGACAATTGTCAACACAGGCAGGTCAACAAACATCACAACAATCGCCAACGTCTGGCACTAGTCGCTCATTAGATAAGGTGCATTTTTTGCAAAAATGGTTGTTCGACACAGACAACGAAATACGGTACTGCGGAACGCAGAATGTGTGGGGAATTCCTAATAGGGTAGCGTCATAGTATTGCTAGACTGTCGGACAAAATTAGAAGCGTTGTACAATCTAACTCCTATGGGGTAGTCATAGTATCAGAAATAAAGCGAAATTATTTCCGGGTAATGACCACCAGATGCAGTGCCCCTCCGTAAAGGGGCTTCGCATCTGTTGAGTCGTTAACAGTGCCAGTTTTAACGTGCCTTATCACTGCTCTAAATATGTGAAATCGCTCACAATCGGCTCTTCTTCATTCCACGGTATGTCTAAATGTTTGTGGTAATGCCAGAAGGTTGCGCCTGTGTAGGATGCGGTTAGGGTTGGAAGGATTGTTTGGTGCAATGATATGGCAGAAATGTTTGCGTTGGTAACGGATATGAAATGAGAAGACTCGAGCCATTTAGCAACTAATACCAAATCTCATAAATAATGTGGCAGATAGCTAACGTTGCAAATGGACTGAATAGTTTGTGAGGTTAGATTTTTCATATACATTGCCACTACATCTTCGAGACTTTGTAAGGAT
>JAISCJ010000125.1 GCA_031265645.1 Holosporales bacterium
GTCATCGTATGCTCTGGGCGAGAATATGCGGGCGCCGACATCGGACAAGGGCAGACCGTACATGTAGAGTTCGTGTCAGCTAATCCTACCGGGCCAATGCACGCGGGACATGTGAGAAACGCAGTTTTGGGCGACACAATTGCATCCTTGCTGACTAAGGTTGGGTATAACGTTTACCGCGAATACTACATCAACGACGCTGGCTCACAGATTGATTGCCTCGCGCGCTCCACGTACTTGCGTTATTTAGAGGCAAACGGGACTGTGCTTCCTCCTGACGCATTTTCGGGCGACGTTTACCCTGGCGACTATTTAATTCCAGTTGGTCAGCACATGGCGGCCTTATTCGGTGACAAGTGGATCGGAAAACTTGAACAAGAGTGGATGCCAACATTTCGCACATCTGCTGTTGACGCCATGATGGATATGATCCGCGAAGATCTTGCGTCTCTTGGCGTTGTCATGGATTGCTACACATCGGAGAAAACGTTGACACAAGCTGGCCTAATTGACCAAGCTGTAGACGTTTTGACCAAAAAGGACGACATATATACCGGCGTGCTAAATCCTCCTAAGGGCAAACCTATCGACGACTGGGAAGAACGCCCGCAGACATTATTCCGTGCAACAAAGTATGGCGATGAAGTTGACCGCCCTTTGCGAAAGTCTGACGGTTCGTGGACGTATTTTGCTGGAGATATTGCGTATCACTTAGACAAATACAATCGCGGATTTAATACATTGATAAATGTACTTGGAGCCGATCATTGTGGATATGTAGTTCGCTTAAAGGCCGCTGTATCTGCAATTACAAACTATGGCGCCACACTTGATGTAAAGCTATTCCAGATTGTGAATTTTTTTGAAAATGGCGTTCCCGTCAAAATGTCAAAGCGCTCGGGAAACTTTATTACATCAAAGGAAATCGTTTCTCGGGTCGGAAAGGATGCAACGCGCTTTATGATGATATCAAGGCACCATAGTACCGTGATCGATTTCGACTTTCAAAAGGTGTTGGAGCTATCGCATGACAATCCGGTGTTTTATGTCCAATATGCTCATGCACGCATTTGCTCTGTTTTTAGACACGCAAGCTCTTTGTTTCCAGATTTGACAGAAAATGTTATTAAACAAATTGAAAATGTAGATCCATTTTCTTCTGCGCTGGAGATTGCTGTCATTCGGTGCATGGCTATTTGGCCGCAAGTGGTGGTGCAAGCTGCGATCGCCCAAGAGCCCCACCGCATCACCAACTACCTTTATGCATTAGCGGGAGAATTTCACAGCCTTTGGAATCAGGGAAAAGACTTGACAGAGTTGCGTTTTATAGATTCAACATCTCGTCAATCCACACTTCGAAAGCTCTTTTTATTACATGGCATTGCAACTGTGCTTAGAGATGGATTAGAATTACTTGGGATACGTCCTGTTGAGGAAATGCGGTAGGCGTAATGAGTCTGTTTGGAAAAAAGGACAAGTCATCGGGTTATTTCTTTGATCAAGAAGGGGATCTTGATCCGTGGAGTTTGCCGTCTGTTAGCTTTTTCAAAGATAAAAAGCGTAGAATAAGTAGTAAAACGCATCCTGCGGATAAAGATGTTTTTAGAGAATTGTCGTTCGACCGTTTGGATGATTCGTACTCGAAGATTTCAGAGCAGCGTCTTTCACGAACTAGAACAATACAGCCACAATATGTTGAAGAGCCGAATATTGAAATTAATCCAAATCAGCGCCTTTTTGACGTGTATCCGTCAGAGAAGTTTCGAACACATGTCATAAGAAACACGACGCCAGAGGACGATAATGCAAACGTGGCAAACATGAATCCCATAAAGTCGCCACGATTGCCTCCTGCCCAAAAGCTTCCTCGTCCAACGTTGAAGCCCGAACGGTCTGTTGAAAAGGCTTATCCTCCCAATCGAGTGCTGCGTGAGCCGCAAGAATATGCTGAAACGTTGTGGCAATCCGAGCAGATTGCAGAACAGAGGTATGCTGATCAAACTGCTCCTGAGGGTATTACAGCAAAAGATCATTCAATTCCGCACGAATATGACGAAGCCCGATCTCGAGCCCAGGATTATCGATTCTTAGCAAAGGTCTCTCTTACAGGAGGGGTTTTCATTTGTTGCGGATTGGTCTTATGGTGGATTAGTCAGCAAGGAACGTATCAAACGGGTGACCCTGACAACATAGCAACCATACCTTCCCCCAAGAATTTTAAAATTCAAAACGATGATACGTCGCGGCTTGTTCCTCTGCAAGATGCGCTTATATACGGTGTTCTAACTCCGAATAATGAAGAAGGCGAACGGCTATTACACAACGCAACGAAGGACGATGTTGATTTCGAACCGAAAGTAGATAATGACGATGATTATTTAGATACAGCAGAACATGTCCAAACCAAAGCTCTATCAGTACAGCCTGATGTCTATCCAGATACAGCGGGGTTAAATATTTCAGGTTTAAATAATCACTCTCGCCTTCCTCGTGTCACTCCGCAGGCTCAACAAAATGCTCAGAAATCGAACAATGATGCGAAAAATAATGCTTCGCAGAACCGAACTATTTCGTCAGGCAAACCTGATGTAAAAGGTGTAGCGTTAAAACCCTTAGCGAACGCAAGTAAACCAGCATTTTTGCAAATTGCTACACTTTCGTCAGTTGATAAGGCGAACCAAGAAGTAATGCGGCTTGTTCGGAAACACCGCATCTTGTCAAAATATCCGATAAGTATTCACCCATATACGACGGAAAAAGGAACAGTGATATATCGCTTATTGGTTGGTCCAATCGACGCTGAAGCGGATGTTCAATCGGTTGCTAAAACACTTGGACTAAAAGGAGTGAGTCAGATTCATTCTCCCTAGCCTTAAAAAATTTATTTG
>JAISCJ010000055.1 GCA_031265645.1 Holosporales bacterium
GGACAAGTCGAATCAATGACTGCATCTAGTATTTCATTCGAGGTAATTTGCCGTTCATATTCGGCTTGTAATGTTGGGTCCGTTGTTTCGTCTGATTTCCAGAATTCTGACGTTACATCGGCGAATCCATCTCCGCCGAGAAATTTGTCCAACATCGCAAATAGGCAAAAGACTCTTTTAAGGCTAAGAGCAGGCATATATCCAGCTCCGTCGTTTCTTTTCAGCATGATGTAATTTACGTCGTTTGCTGAAACTGCTGCTTTGAACGACTGCGCTGACGTCTCTTCTCTATTGGGCAAAATATTTATCTCACTACTCCCTTCATAACAAAAGTATATCAGAATACTTGTTAAGTGGCAATTAATCTTAGTGGTTATGTCATGCTATTTATATTAAGATCTCGGCTCAATAAGAAAAAAATTTGCTGAGATTGGAAAGCCAAGAAATGTACATTCGCGATTTTTATAAGCCGAAACGACGGCTGGCTTGCGGTCAACAAGGTCTACTGCTGTCAACGCAATTTAAAAATGTCTATCACGACATGTCGCGAATAATCACTTCATCGTCGCGCGCAAGATTCAGCACATCGCGTGCGCGTTCGTCTAATAAGTCAAGGTCAAGGCTCTGTGGACGAAGAAGCTTGATATTATTAGCTAAAATGCTTTTTTCGTGTTCCAATTTCGATAAAACTTCTTGTTCTTCGCGGACAACTTCCTTTATTTTAAACAGAGCGAGCAGCCCACGGTTTCCTTGGAGCAAGTGATAAACCATGTATGCCGCCAACCCTCCAATTACAATTAGCCTGATGATGGCTCCACCAGACGGTCGGTTATTCGAACGTAGTACTGACTTTATCGACATTTTTTGTAAATTTTTATTTCTTTAAAGGCGAACCGAACCCGCCAACGGCACGTATTTAAAGCGTTTATGCATGAATCGAACGCTAAACATCCTTCGACAGGGCTAACACTCATAACCAAACGTGCTACACTCTCCATGGGCAGCGATGTTTTTATGAGTGCAATATTGTTCGAAATTGTGCTTCGTTTCATTCGAAATGCTTTTGACTTTACTTCAAGGGTCGACGCGGCTGATTTTTACATGGCTGTAGCCGTCGTGTCTACTGTCTTATACGGGCTGAAGCTCGTAATGCTTGCACACGCGGATTTTGACTCAATCGATGGCGATACCCCAGATGATAGTTCGTTTACATTTTTCTCACTGCAGTCGATTTTGGCATTTTTCATGGGTTTTGGCTGGAGCGGAAGCGCATGCTTTACAAAACTGCGAGATGTGTCACCTGTTGTCGTATTCTTTATTTCCGTGCTTGCGGGAAGTGCTCTTTTATTTTTGTCTGTATGGACAATGTCCCTCGTCAAAAAACTCAATTGTATCCCCAAAGTCGATCTGAGTAATGCAATTGGACACGTAGGAACAGCTTATATCCGTATGGCTCCAGGCGGTATGGGAAAAATTCGAATGGAACTGAACGGAAAAATATCTATTTTTAACGCCAAGAATGTGACCAATCAGGAAATCAAAGCGTTCGACGCAGTAAAAGTAATTGCAGTAAACGATCGTATGTTTAACGTAGAAAAAGTCTAGCTAATGGAGAAATGACATGTTATTACCAGATTTAATGGGGCTCGTTACCGCTCCCGTATTGGTGATATTTGGAGCAGTCCTGTTTGTTGCCAAGCGCTATAAACGTTGCCCATCGAACAAAGTCTTGGTCGTATTTGGAAACGTCGGTGGTTCGAAAACGTCGAAGTGCGTGCATGGCGGTGGAACATTTGTAATTCCCCTGATCCAAGGCTATGACTATTTGCTGCTTGAACCGATGACTACGGAAATCGATTTGAAGGGCGCGCTATCCAAGAAAAACATTCGTGTGAATGTTCCTGCAACGTTCACCTTTGGCGTGTCTACTGCTCCCGAATTAATGCAAAACGCGGCGGAGCGATTACTTGATCTGGACCGTGACGAAATAATTGCGCATGCGAATGATATTATTCTTGGGCAGCTTCGTTTGGTGATTGCAACGTTGTCTATTGAGGAAATCAACCAAGACCGTGAGAAATTTCTTGAGCAAATAAATGCAAACGTCGACATCGAGCTCAACAAAATTGGCTTAGAGGTCATTAACGTCAACATTCGAGACATTACTGACGAATCCGGGTATATCGATGCGATTGGCAAAAAAGCTGCGTCTGAAGCGATTAACCAGGCTAAAGTTGAAGTTGCACATCAGCAAAAATACGGAACCGTTGGTGAAGCCGAAGCGATGAAGCAGCAAAGGATCCAGGTCGCTGCATTCCAGGCGGAGTCAATTGAGGGAGAAAACACCGCAAAGGCCAACATCGCTCAATATGACGCGGATCTTGCAGTAAAGCAGGCTTCAGCCCTCAAACTTGGAGAAGTTGCAAAAGCAAATGCAGAAAGGGATGTGTTTGTTGCACAGAAAGAGAAAGAAGAAGCAAAACTACGCAAAGAAGAGCTAGCTCGCCAAGAAGTAGAAAAGCTAAAAATTCAAGTCATGGCAGATGCAGAAGCTGAAAAATTAAAAAGGATTGCGTTTGGAGAGGCTGAGGCCGTGAAGGCGAAATATTTTGCCGAAGCAGAAGGTGTGCGCGCAGTACTGGATGCAAAGGCTTCTGGATATCAAAAACTTCTTGCTGTTTGCGCATCTCGTCCGGACATTGCGACAAACCTGCTCATG
>JAISCJ010000134.1 GCA_031265645.1 Holosporales bacterium
TTTTGGAGCAAGTGGACTTGTTTGAGGTGTCGCTCGTCACATTTATGGCGAACCCGCTAGCAAAGGTTACGTCTTGCAAACAGTGGACGGAAGCATACGACCAAACGGTGTATTTAATGAATCGGCTAAAATCCTTAAAAAAGGCAATGGATAAGACCGACTGGAATGTCAAAGGTTTAATGATGGAGGGTTTTCTATGAACGAGATTTGTAACAAATCTATGAATGCGCGCTTTTATAACGGTAGTTCTGCTGCAAGCAATTCATTTTTGCAGCAAATGGACGAAGTTATCACTGAGCTTGAAGAATCTTTTGCAAACGTAAAAAAAACGAAGGAGTGTTTTATGAAGGAGTGTTCTATGGCAGATAGGCAAAATATGAATCAAACGGCAACTTATTCACCCATTTATGCAACGAAACCGAATTCTGAGGAGAAGGCGTTTCTAGACTACATCGCAAGCGGGGACATCTGCTCGAAAGCGCACTTGCTAAGCCGCGACGAAATCAGTGGCGGATATTTGATTCCTCAAGGCATTCTTGGAAACATTACAGCGCGCCTAAAAGATTTGTGTCCCATGCGATCCCTTGCAAAGGTCGACACAATCAGAAGTGAGTCGTTAGAGTTGCTCGTGGACAAGGGCGCAACTGACGCTGGCTGGATGTTAACGGACGAGCTAGAGGATGGCGGAATGCCAGATTTGGTAAAAATAAAAATCTCAACGCATCAACTTTATTCAAAGCCGAAAGCAAGTCAAAAAATTTTGGACGATGCGGGCGATGCTTTAGAAGATTGGATCGTGTCAAAAATTACTCAAAAAATCGCTGCACTAGAAAATTATGCATTCCTGCATGGTGATGGTAATCATCAACCAAATGGCATTTTGCAATACGACGTTGTCCCACTAGGGCAGGGCGCTTGGGAAAAGATTGAAGGTGTATTAACAAATCAAATATCACGGGATGATTTGCTGACGCTAGTTTCCTCTGTAAAACCTGAGTATTTATCAAACGCTACGTGGTTTATGTCAAGATGTGCATTTTCTGAAATTCAGCACATTGCCGACACATCTGGGCGCTTTCTATGGCAACCGTCGCTTATCAATGGCGCGCCATCTTGCTTACTTGGATACCCAATTGTAGTTTCGGATGATTTGCTGGGTCGCAAAGATGAATGCATTACAGAAAGACACAGTGCTCAAATTTTATTCGGTGATTTTCTTCAAGCCTATCAAATCGTAGACCGCGGAGACGTCAGCATTTTAAGGGATCCGTACAGCGCGAAACCATATGTTGAGTTTTATGCTACCAAACGTGTAGGCGGAGATGTCGTGGACTTTGATGCGATCAAAGCGCTATGTGTTTCTACCAGTGCTTAGATTATTCAACGACCCCTTTGATAAATTTTCATTGGGGTTGTTTTGTACTTGTGTTGAGTTACGTTGCTCGCTACTGCACGCGTTAGATATGGACGCTTAATATTGCACTTGGTTGTTCAAACGGCAGCTTACTCGAAATTTTTGAGATAGGAAGACATGCTGCGTCGTTGCTCAAATTGATCTAACAACAGCTTGGTTCCATTCTTTGTCCGCACAGCTGCACGTCCCCACACAATCGGAACGCGGGTCGCAAAGTTTGTTCCCGCCTCTTGCGGATTAATTACCTTGTAAAAAAAAGCTCTACGCTTTATTAGAATAGGCTCAACGAGGTTTATTACCTCTTGGTCTCGCGCTGCCGGGTTTTCGTGCCCGATTACTACGCAAACGAGGTGCACAGGCTGGTGGTCTTCGTTGTACCTTATAATTGATACGCTTACATTGTATCCTGATGCGTCTACGTATCCTGTTTTTATTCCGTTTGTACCCTGAAGGAGGTTTAGCAGCTGATTGTGTGTATGATACGTTTGCCCCTTGTATTTAAATGTTCGCAACGTAAAAATATTAGAAAATTCAGGAAACGCTTGCAGTAAGGAAATTGCCAGCCTTGCCATATCTTTTGCGGTGGTCACTTGTTTTGGATGCTGTATCCCGGACGCGTTTTCAAAATGCGTGTCATACATTTTTAAAGATTGGGCTAACTTGTTCATTTTTTTTGCAAATGCTTGCTCTGACCCCGCCAAACCTTCCGCAGCGACGACCGCAACGTCATTGGCTGACTTTACAACAAGTGCTTCAATGATTTTCTTGACGGCTATCGTGTCGCCTTCAACTAACCCAAGTTTTGATGGGCACTGACTGGCTGCATGAGCAGATACTTGAAAGTTTGTATTTAAATTAATCTTCCCTTTCTTTATCGCATCGAACAGCAGATATAGGGTCATTTTTTTTGTTAATGACGCCGGGTAGCATAAATCATTGGCATTTTTCTTCGACAAAATCTTTTTGCTCTGAACGTCAACAACAACGTGTGCGTGCACTCGTTTGGCATATGTAGGCGTGTTCATGCATAAAATCATGCATATGCAGAGTTTTATTATGGACTTACTTCTAGCTCTGCTCATAACACAAACTTGGATTTCCTGCGGAGTTTAACGGTTGCTCTCTAAGAATATTCAACTTCATTTTTAGTCAGTCAACTTTTTCTGAGCTAGTGGGGCTTTCCTTTGCATTTATTAGGTCTTTTCTAATAGAGTCCAGTACGCCGTTTACAAACGCCTGCTCTTCCTCATTGAAAAAATCTTTAGATATTTCTACATATTCATTAATTGCAACTGGTGGCGGAGTCTCAATATATAAAATCTCGAAAATCGCAAGCTCTAGTATTTCGTGCAATATAATGGGTAATCTATCAAAATTTTCTAAAACATGTTTCTTCACATGCTCATTTATCGCCTGACGTGCTTTAATTACACCATTTATCAATTGTTCTACGAATTTGAGGTTTACGTGCTTCAATTGTCGATTTTTGTTGCCGGCGGTGGAATTTGCTTTCCCGGACTCATTGCCTTCTTCTATGAATTGCTGAAACACCGTTTCAACAGCTGTTCCAGCTATATCTATTTGGTACAACATCTGCAGAGCAATGAAGCGCGAGGCATGTCTCGGCGTTCCCTTTATTACATACGGGCTATTGAATTGATCGTTTGACTCGCAGTTTTTATCCATAGTGTTGTAACCAACGCATATCTCCATCATAAAAATGGCGGATGTCCGTTACTCCGTACTTCAACATAGCGATTCGTTCAATTCCAATTCCGAACGCAAATCCTTGTGCAGGAGTTCCGTCTGCAAAAGATTCAACACCACAGTTTTTAAACACGTTCGGATGAATCATTCCGCAGCCCAAAATCTCCATCCATGTTCCGTCCATGCTAAGCTTTAATTCATCATTCCCGCGCGAACAACAGCAGTCAATCTCAACGGAAGGCTCTGTGAATGGGAAAAAGCTTGGACGAAAGCGGACCGGGATATCTTCGCCGCGCTCTGCCATTTCGCACAAATCCACTTTGAACAAAAACGACAACAAATCAAGCAAACAGTACTTCATGTGAGCCATTGTTATTCCTGGCTCTGCAACGAAACCTTCTATTTGGTGAAACAGCGGCGTATGTGTTGCGTCAACGGCGTCATTTCGAAAAACCGAGCCAATAGAAATTCCACGAATGGGCAGACCACACGTTGAAAATGCGCGAATTTGCATAGTCGAAGTGTGGACGCGCAACAATTTACCTGGCGCATCCTTTATGTAAAGCGTGTCTTGTTCTTGTCGCGCGGGGTGGTGCGCTGGCATATTTAATCCATCAAAACAGTGAAACTCGGTATCTACTTCAGGCCCCTCAAATACCTTGAAACCGCGAGAGCAAAAGTACAACGTGAGTTCATCCGATATCTGGGTCAGCAAGTGCCGTTTCCCTGCCTGTTGCGGCCTACAAGGCAACGTAACATCCAAATACTCTTGTTTCAAAATATTGTCGAATTCTATACTCTCAAGTTTAAGCTTTATGTCGCTTAACTTTTTCTCAAGAATCTCTCGAACGGTATTTAACTCCAGACCGGCGTCTCGTCTTTTTTCCGGAGGCAAAGTTGGCAGTTCTCTAAGTTTCTGCGTCAATACTCCGCTTTTTCCTATCAGCCCCACCCGAATTCGGTCCAGCTCTGCCAGATCCGATGTCGCGTCGATTTGCGGGCCCCACTCGTCTAAGAGCGCGCGCCCTGTTGAACCGATATTTTCCGACCATTGCTGTGCGTTTGTTTTATCATTCATACAAATCTCAACGTTATTGACCTGAAATTGCTGCCTTTGCGATATCCACGATTCTCGCGAACGATTCGGGTTCGTTTACTGCCATTTCGGCCATCACTTTACGATCTAACGCGACATTTGCTTTTTTTAGGCCATTAATGAACGACGAATATGTTAGCCCAGCTTCACGCACGGCTGCATTTATTCTCTGTATCCACAATCCTCGAAATTCACGCTTTTTAACTCGTCGATCCCGATATGCGTATTGAAGCGCCTTTTCTACTCGTTCTAGGGCAATACGATAACAGCTATGCGACCGTCCTTTGTAGCCCTTTGCCATGTTTAAGACTTTTTTATGGCGCGCGTGGGCTGCCATGCCTCTTTTTACTCTTGCCATGGTATTACCCTCCTTATATGTGGAAATAATTTGCGCAAATCTTCTTTGCATCGCTTGGATGCATTATCTCCATTCCGCGCGCATCTCTCAACATCTTGTTCGGGCGCTTACGCATGTTATGGCGCTTTCCTGCGGGGGTCATCTTTATTAGACCTGATGCAGTGGTCCGAAATCTCTTTTTCGCACTACTTTTCGTTTTTAATTTGGGCATTTCACTCTCTTTTTTCAATACACTTCTACATGCACCACTCTGTGCCAAAGAAACGCTTAAACGTTGCGTTGCCGAGTGTGCGACTTAGTCCAGCCCCAGGCATGCCCGAGGGAAAATCCCTCCGCCCTTTTGCATAGACACACTCTACTCTATGCAAATCTCGGAATATTGTCAAAAAAACAGAGTGTGGTGTCGTTGCAATCACGGCGTATTTTGCTACGGCAGATTGATAAAAATAGACACCTAATTGGAATTATTAATAATGCGCAGCCCGTTAAAAGTGTGCCTTAAACTCAGCCTTTCGCATGACGATTCTTGTCGCCAATAAGTTGGTCTACACTAGTGAATTGATGCGGATTGTTCACTTCTGTAATTTTGGGCGAAGGCAGCTCATCTGCATTGACCATAGGAACTCCTAAAATTGGCGCAATGCGTGCAATTAGCTTTCCGCTGTAAGGCGTAACATTCCATCCAGCAGTAGCGTATCCAAATGTTTGAGACGTAGGTTTGGGTTCGTCCAACATAAACAACACAACATATTTTGGCGCATACTCAGGGAACCCCCCAACAAAAATTGTGATCCGGGACCTGTCTTGATCATATTTTCCGTTCTTATTTTTGTACGCAGTTCCCGTTTTCGCAAAAATCTCATACCCTGCAATGTTCGCCTTACGGGCAGTTCCATCGCACACGACTCGTCGCATCAAATGACGGACATACTTTGAAATTTCGCGAGAAACAAGGCGCTTGTACTCTGGCGTTTTTCCACAGAGGAGAGTCGGCTGGACCATGCTTCCACTAGCAATTCCATTAATAATGCTGATCATTCTTATTGGGCTAATCGCGAGTCCATATCCGTATGCAGACGACATCGTTGTAACCTCTGTCCAGCGAGATGGATAAATTGGATGCCCAGTTTCTGGGATTTCTAGCACAACGGGGTCGAATACACCAAATTCTGTGAAAAACTTCTTTTGTACAGCACTTCCACCAAACTGAAGTGCGATTTTTACAGCAGCAATATTTGATGAATAAACAAACGCGTCATCTAGTCGGAGAATTTGATTCTTTCCACGAAAGTCTGTTACCTGAAATCGCCCGACCCGAATAGGATGTCTTGCATCAAAAACGCTGTCCTTGGTAACTTTGCCAGATTCTAGGGCGATTGCTGTGTTCAATACTTTGAAGACTGACCCCATTTCGTAGACACCTAGCGTATTTCTGTTGAAATAGTCATCAACCCTTGCTGTATTGAGCTTGTTGAGGTCGAAATTCGGATATGACTCCATCGCAATAATTTCTCCTGAGTGCGCATCCATTACGATAACGTTGCCGCCGACTGCTTTAAACTCCTGTATCGCCTCAAGAAGCAGTTCGCTCGCAACATGTTGAACTCGCACATCTATCGACAACTTTAGGGGGGTTGGTGAAGCAAGTAAGGGCAAATTGAAGTGGTTTTCGATTCCCGTGAGCCCTATTCCATCAACATCGCAGTGCCCGATCACATGGCATGCTAAGCGCCCAAACGGATACACGCGTTTGTAGTCTTTTTTTAGGCACACGCCTGTTAACCCTAAGTGTTGAACCGCATACTGCCTGCTCGGTGTTAAGTGCCGAGCAAGCCACACAAAACTCTTTCCTGAGCTTAATTTTCGCCGAATTTCATCTTTGGGTACTTCTGTTAAAACAGTCGATAATGATTCAACGGCTTCGTCCAAGTCTTGAATATCTCGCGTATCTGCGTATGCGGATGCTGTGACCAAATGAGTTGCAAGCACGGCTCCATTCCGATCTATAATGTCTGCACGCGGAACCCCGCCATCAAACAGCTTGTTTTGGACATTCCATACGCGGCTTGGAATTTTGCTCAAAATCATTAAGTCAACTAAACGGACGCTAACCAGTGCAAAGCAGAAGCAAAAACCACCAGACACAAACAACAATCGCCCAACCGCCTGAGATGTAAGGTGGCTATCGCGCACTACGTCGTGCCAAACACTCATGTGCTTATATATAGTCTTGAATGATTTCTGAAAAAAATCTGACACTATGGGGTTCTCTTTTTTGTGGATGGCACTTTTTTAACAATGCTATCTAATCTTTGGCGATCATATTCTCCAAGTCCACTATTTTTCAATGAAGAAAACGAAGTCTCTTGTTCCCCCTTAATTGGGACTAAATCTTTTAAATATTTCTGCACAAGAGTGCTCAATCGACTTGGATCGTTTAAATACGCCCACTCTGCATTAAGGACATGTAATTCTTCGCTATTTGCTAAAATCTGTTTTTTCAAAGATTTGTGCATATTCTCAAGGTCTGAAACGGTGTATTTTACCTGAAACAACACTATGCCTATGCACAAGAACCAAATAAAACAAAACCAAGTGGAAACTCTAAATATCACGATCCAAATTCCTAATGCTCCGATTGTCCATTTTTTGTAGCAATCTTCAACACGCCGGGGATGATGCTACCATGAACTTATAGTAATATTCCAATGTTTCAACAAATATTTCAACAAATTGGGCGCGGATCCGTTGTATATAAATGGACAAGTCGCAAGTCGGCTTTGTCTGGAGGCGCAGAATCAAGGATTCGCACACGAATGAGTATCACAATTTCCTTAACTTGTTCTGACTTATTTAGGTTGGAGAATGCCTCTTTTACGATCGGAACTTCTCCAAAAATTGGATGTTTAAACCGGTCATGAGAAGACGAGACCTCCATTAACCCACCCAATATCGCCACTTCTCCGTCTTTCAATCGCAATACCGAATCGATTTCCTTAACTTGTACGACCGGAATTTCGGATTTTGGCAAATCTTTTGTTGTAGAGTTGATTGCAATAGCAATGGACGGATCCGCAACGGTTTTTACCAAACTAGAAACAGTTGGGCGCAAAAACAGTATGACGCTTTGATTTTCTGGGTCAATTGCTGGCTGAACAGACATAACCAATCCGATCGGGACTGTTTTTATGTCACTTCCAACTGAAATATCTTCTCGCTCTGTTTTATTGTAATAGTGCTTATTGTAATTCAACTTAAAGTAAACGTGATTTTCCGCTACTTTAAGAATCGCACTTTGGTTGTTCATAACTGTTAGCCTTGGGCTAGACAACGTACGTGTTTCCCCAAAGTGCTGCAATGCTTTTATTATTCCGGCAATTCCGTTTGAGAATGTTTTGGTAAATTGCATGAAACCCGACGGTGCTAATACTTTTCCTGCTGACTCTAATGCTTTTGCCGCCGTTGTTTCATCTGCGGTTGCGCCACCTGCTGCTCCCTCTGCGGCCGATTTTGTGGCTGACGTTGCTAAATTAAACGTAGACCCATTTGTAATATCTTGATTTTCAAAGCTAAATCCGCCGTAGCCTCCGTTTTTCAACGTTTCACCTTCTCCTGCTTGAAGTATTCCCCAATTAATTCCGCTCTTAAATTCATCATGAAGCAATACTTCTATGATTTTCGCCTCGATCAAGACTTGGCTGCCGACGGAGCATCTTAATGCTTCTATATATTCTTTTACACAGTGATGTTGCTCAGACGTTCCGCAAACGGAAATTATGCCTGCTTGCCGGTGTATCGTGAATCGGGGTGATGAGCCAGCATCTGTATTTATGGACAGTATGGTTTGAAGATTTGCTTCAAGTTCTTTCCAAAAATTGTTTTCGCTATTCATGCTAACTGACGTGTTTGATCCGTTCTCTCCGTTAATTCCATTTCCATCAGCATTTCCAACGGAGTGTGCAAAAATATCTGTTCCTGACGAAATTCGGTTCTCACTTAGGCGAGTCAAGTTCAAAAATTGCACATTATAGTTTTTGTTGTACGGTACGTCAGGTTCGATGAAGAGCATGCCATTACTTAGTCGATATCGTAATTTTGCCAGAGCACATATACTTTCTAGCACGTCTATAAACGGTTTGTTTGTTGCGGAAAAGGATATAAATATTTTTGAATCCTGCACCTTTTTATCGATTTGAACGTCTATATTTAGCAGTCTGCACGCTTGCTCTATTGCTGCGTTCAACGGCATGTCTTGTGAAATATGAAGCGAAATAGGCGCTTTATAGGCGGCTGGAATTTCGATTTTGTGCGCAATTTGACGCTTTACAGGGAGCCATGTTTCATCTTCATGCGCCGTCAATGCTTGAAAATCCGCAGTTGTAAGTTCACGTCCAATGTGCGACTTCACAAAATGCTGGCACCCTGGCAGCAAAACTAAAACGAAAACTGCCAAATATGTAATTGTTCCACGCAACCCAATGCCGTAATTTAAGGCCCCCAGAAAACATAAAAGAATTTTTGGTCAGCTGTAAAGGTCTGCAATGAAATATTTTGCAAAATCATTTCAAATGGGGGGTTTTCGGTATGCTTCTGGTGTGTTTTCAGTATATTTGCGGTGAATTAGTGTAATTTATTGAATAATGTGTGCAGATTAACAAAATTGGCGATGATGTATTTCTGCCACGGTTTGAAAATTAGTAGGCGTAAATTTACGTTGCGTAGGTTGAATTTTTTACCTTTGGTTTGGCAGAATTTGAGTAGATGGTTGCCGGTGCCTTAAAAACCCCGGGTGGGTGGGGGCTGTGGACGGTAGCATACTCCAAAAAGGTAAAGAAACCGTTAACGCGTGAATTTTTTCATGATATTTTAAAGAGATAGTTGCATTTATGCCAGGGCCTACGCATGAGATATTGTCTTTAAACATTTAGCCAAATGAGTTACAGACATGGCATTCCTGCGCATTAAAGATTTTACAGATCTGTCCTTTTTATCTTTAGCTTTTACTAAAATCGCTAAAGCCCATTTTCGCAAAATATCCATATTTTCTGCTGCGTTATCGTTTCGTATGCATGCCTTGTCTTCATTAAATACAACGTCCAATCGCCAATGCAGCTGGTTTTCTATGCCCCAATGTTTTCTCGCAATATTGTTGAGTTGTCCTGCATCTAGCTGCAACGACGATATGTAATACCTTGTTTCTTCCGTTTTTTTTCCTTTTTTCCACACGGTTGCAGTAACTTTTCCAACAGCCTTTAATCCTGGCCATTTATGGATTTCCTGCAGCCAATCGATATCATGGCTGACCGCGGCGACTCTTTGTTCTATTCGTCCGTGCCCTTTATCGTTTTCCTCATGCTGAAAAGGTGTATTTGCTTCATCTTCGAGAAATAACGCAACATCCTCGTGCAAAGTTCCTTGATTTCCCTTCAGTGAAATAACGTAATCGCCGCCTCCATCAACAATTTGCTGACAAATATCCCGTTGCGCCCCCACAGCGTCTATTGTTATAATTTTGCCGACCAGGTCCAACTTTTTCAACAACTCAGGAATTGCCTTTATTTCATTACTTTTTTCGCGTACTTTTTCTTGGGCAAAAACCATTTGGTTGTTTTGACACCATGCACTGACAATGTGCAATGGCTTTTCTTTTCCGCTGTTGCGAATAGTTTTCCCATCTACGCTTATGATTTCACTGTAAATTTTTTGCAAGCTTGCGACAAATGCCATGAAACAATCGCGAAATTGCGTTGGAGATATAGCGTTCCAAAAGCGTTGATATGTATCGTGACTTGGAACACCTCCAGATAAATCAAAATATTTAGATAATTCCTTAAAGTGCATTTCTACAAAATCAGAAATACCCGAGAAACTATCGATCCCCGCCAATGAAGCACAAATACGGTTTACTCATGTATGTTTTTCCCCATGTCATCCACTTGTGGCTTAGTCGCATCGAGCTCATGGGAAGTTGCAACGATCCATGGGGAGTAACAAGCCTAGTTTAGTGAAGGAATA
>JAISCJ010000142.1 GCA_031265645.1 Holosporales bacterium
CACGTGGGAATAGCTTTTTTGCATGTTAACCTCGTTTTTTGATTTATAAGGTTAACTTTTTTCGCGTGACTTAATCTAGTTGAAGATTGCTAGTGTTGCACTTGGCTGTTTAATGGGCGAAGTATTTGCTCCGTGTATTTTTCCACGCCTCTGCTAATCCTTTTTTTATAATTACTGAAGAGATAGCATGACCAACAAATATTCTTACCTGCTATGTCATGGCTTTTGTTTTACTCACGATTATTGGCGCAATCTTGTTCCGCTGTTGGGTGGTAATATCGCGTATTTTGATGAAAATTTTGTGTATGACGGGCGCCCGTACATTGGCATAGGTCATTCTCTGGGTTTTCAAAAATTGAACAACTCAAACGTTAAGTTTGATTATTTAGTCGGATTGCAAGGATTTACCAATTTTTGCGGGACCGAATCTGAGTTACATAAAACTCGTGAAGACAACATTAATCGCATGAAAAAAACCTTCGAAGCTGATGCAGTTGGGTCTTTGCGAATGTTTTATAATGCTTGCGGCTACAAGGGTCCGATTCCCAGCGTGGATTCTGAAAATCTGATATTCGAACTGCAATCTATGAAAAACAAATACAAATGTAGCCACGATTGCCCAATTTTGATTATTGGAAGTAATGACGATGAAATACTTCCACCAGAAATTCTCGACGATAATTTTAATCACGTATCAAACGCCAAAATAAAAAAAATAAACGGTGTTTCGCACTTGCTCGGGTTCAAAAAACCAGAGTACGTCGCGAAAGAAATTTTTTATTGGATTGAAACTTTAAAATATTAATATTCCATTAATGTCGGATTAATTGGTCTTTAATCTGATTGACAGACTCAAGACGTAAAGGCGCAGACATTAATAAAATATTAATAATTACAGGCGCCGAATTTTATCCAACCACTGTTTGCGCAGCGAAACACAATTAGCCCTATGAGAAATTTCATATACGGTCACGCGGGCGACAACGTTTGATACGGATTCGTTGGACGATCCTGCATACAAAACCAATGGGCCTCTGTATAAAATAAGACTTTTGGTATTGTTTTCGTTCTGCATTTTGTAAAGACCTAGTAGTTCATTTTTGTTTTTCACTCGAAGTTCACTTAACACATCGACCGGTGCAAAATTTTCGACTACAATTTCTGTGTCATTTAGTGTCCCACGTATTTTGGCAGGACAACAGAACAATGCATTTGTCGCGTACTCCTTTATCTGCTTTATGCAAGGAACATCAAAAATCTGGCTTGTCATATTCGTCCCACAATAACTGGAATACACTGTCATTATAGAAGCAAAAGTATTAAGAAAGCGTGTGCGAATCGCTTTTTTCCCCAGCATCATTCTTTTTGGAAAACATCTGGCCACTTTGGGCTCGGCAGCCTATCACACCAAAAGCTCTCTACAATTTTGCTTAGATCAATTGGTTATACCCCTAAGCGCAGAATGATTCACGATTTATGCGAAGACGTTTTCTTCAGAATGCTCTGATCTTGATGAGCTATTATTAACATTCGACTAATGTATGTCTCCGCCAGCTTTAAAAAATTAACATAATTTAAGGGCAAGAATCGACAGACATGAGTAGAAGCTTAATATTTTGAAACCTTTTGCGCTTGGGTATAATCTAGTCAGAATGCTTTTATTAAGTTTCGCACAGCAAAGGGAGAATCATCATTTATTCACCCTTTACTTGTGCTTCCTATAAAATTTCAGATCAATTTTTTTGGCGACGTTTAATTTTATCGCATGCATCAAGAATCGAACCTAATTATTCCTTCAAAACCTTAGTCTGACGTAAATCTTATTGCATTGGCGTTGTGTTCTGCAAAAACACGTTCTGGGTTACTTCTTTTCAAAACAGCATCCAAAAATGAAAGAGCTGAATCTTCACTTGTAACTGGGTGTTTCACAAAGTCGCGCAGTGCTAACATTCTTTCTAGAGGATAGCATTTCGTAATATCTTGAAGCCATGATCTCATGTGTTCGATTAACGCTTTTTCCACATTCTGATCAATCATGTCCTGAAATTGATTAGGATTAGCTCCCAGCCTTTTTTCTGCTATTGCTACACCACTTCTGAGTACATCTGTCCAGGATATTTCTCTTGATGTTGGGCCGTACAGATTGCCTGACTCTGGCATTAAACTGCAAACAGTTAGGTAGATTGCGAATATTCCTCTGTCTATATTCTTGCAATAATCTCGTCTTGCTTGAACACTGCACGTACTTGCTGCGATTGTCTCAAATGCGGTAGATACCGTTTCTCCATGGTTAATTCCAATAGCACGTCTGTCTTCCAGCATTTCGAAGTCAATGCAGTGTCCAACCTCATGCACTATATTCATGAAAAATTGTTCTTGAGTTTTTCCAATTGCGCATATGCAGCCGAATTCATTGTAACAAGCATCTGCGTAATATGGTAGATGGACGCGCGCTCTGAACGCTTTTTCCTGTTCGTCGCTGAAGTTTCCATACAAAAAGCCTCCTGCCTGCTGTGATAAGTCAATTCTTTGCATTAAGTGATCAACTACGAATTGAGGCAAAATTGAAAGAAGTAGTCTGTTGACTTTTCCGATTACCATGTTTATGTCGAAGTCTTCTCCTTGCGGCTCTGCACTCGTTTGTGGAAGGTACTGGGGTGCTTGAGGCACACGTGACATTACAAAATTCTCTAGTGCCAAGAAGAAAGGTGAAGCTAACACTTGTGCCTGCAGTGCTAGTCCTTGCTCTTTTGTCATGATTGCATATTGCAAATTGTCGTCATCCGAAAAGATGTAGTATTCTGGGAAATCTTGTCTTTGAAGTTGTTGTATTCGTATTTCTATTTGTTGTCTTATTTGTTTCATGAATCCTGTAACTAATCGAAAATCACGTGAAATCAACGATAATCCATGTACTGCATCAGCGAATAGTTTGTTCGGATTTGTATTTTCACGTTCTTGGGGCAAACGTATTGGCGTATCTTCGTCGGTTGATGCTTCTACAGGAGATGGCTGTTGTCCGTTAGCTTCGAATACAATTTGAATGAAAGGGTTAGGTTGCACGAACCGCGTCTTATGCACAGTTTGCGACGACATGTCTAGCAATGGCGTAAACTCAACAAAAGCGAGAGGCACTGCATTATTCGCCGCATCTACCTCCTTATCCGGCATATCTCCTGTGCTACAAATCACTGGAGCACAAGCACAATATGCAACGGATATTGCCGCTATAGTTGTTCGGTGCCTATTTCCGAATAGTATCTTTGCGTATCTTTTCATAAAGCTTTACTCCTTTTGCGATTCATTTTCAAATTTTAGCTATTGCCATTCATGATCGGCCCACCATGAGCTGTTATATCGATATGGTGAATCCATAGAGCTATGCTAGAGCCTATATTTGAGCATGTCTACATTAAAATATGTTATGACCCATAACAATACATAGCAGGTCGTAGCATCATATTCGCATTCGTGTTATTATTCGCCGTGGTTGGCTGCACCGTTCTACATTTTATGAGCATTAAACAGTTTCTGATTGCAATTTTACCAGGACTGATTCTTGGAGGCTGTACTGTATCTATGCACCAGCAAGGTAGTATTCTAACAAAGATTAGTAAGGAAGACATTAAGATTGGAGTAGACACAAAAGATTCTGTAATGAAACGTTGTGGTCCTCCAAATATAACTTCCGTACAGCCTGACGCAAACGGAATAATTCGCTGGTATTATATTCAAAGAGTCGTATCTGAATCACCAGTCAGAGGTCAGCATGGCGCGATGAATGCTGGCGTTATGATAGCATTTGACACACGCGGGATCGTTGTAGATAAGCAACTTATTGCAGGAGAGTCAAAAGTTCCATTTTATTCTAAAAAAACGAGAGAGCCGGGCTACAAGACCTCATTCTTGCATGAAGCGTTTGCGAACATTGGCCGTTTCGGGCAAGCAAAAGTAGACACAAAAGGATAGCGCTAATGAAAAGATATGGTGTACGAAGTGATGCAGGCCGGACATTGATAGAAAGGGATTTCGCGCACCAAGCGGACGCAGCAGAGGCGCCGGATTTACTCGTTGAGAGATTCACTGAAGGATCCGAGTTTGATGTACCTGTATCACGTGCTGGACTTATCTTTTCCATATCGGCCCCATCAGGTACAGGAAAATCTACAGTTGCAGAGCTTGTCCTTGGACGCGTGCAAAATTTAGTGCGTTCCGTTTCGCTAAATACTCGCAAGAAAAGGTCAACAGAAGTTGATGGCGTTGACTATACGTTTATTTCACGCGAAGAGTTTGATCGAAATGTAAAAGAGGGGAACTTGATCGAATTCGCAGAAGTGTACGGATCTTTGCGAGGAACTCCTAAGCGTCCGTTGCAACTCAACCAAAGTCAAGGAATTGATACGATTTGCATCATCGAATGGAATGGCACAAGGCGCCTGAAAAGCATATTCGAAAGAACCGTTGTTTCCATATATTTAATGCCTCCTTCCATAGATATTGTAAAGCAACGAATTGTCGCCAGGGCGCAAGATTCTTCGGAAGAAATTGCACGACGGCTAGCTAATATTGAAGAGGAAGTAAAGTTTGCATCAGAGTATGACTACTGCGTTGTTAACGACGATTTGGCTGAATGTGTATCAAACGTAGTCAGCATTATCAAAGCAGAACGTTGCCGCGTTCGAACGCAAAAAATGGAAATCGGGTTCGGTTAAAAAAACAAATCAGGGAAATTTTTCAACAAAAGCTTATTCCAGCCTGAACGAGTTAAATTATCACGCCATTTTCCTTCGCAAATTTTTGCAGAGTATGTCGCACATCTGCGGCGTTTTCATATTGCGTTATTTCGTACACACAAAACTCGTATGGCTCGAATCGAAATGAGCGGGTATATGGGTACAGTGCATTAATAGCAAGCGAATTGATCATATTTGCGATTCCAAAGACGGCACTTGGAGTAACCGATAGACGCTTAATTCCTAGGCCAAGTAAAGCCATTGCAGTGAGAGGATTAGCCGCCATTTCACCGCACACGTGAACGGGAACTCCGGCTTGTACAAATTGGTGAATAATGCTTCCAATGAATTGCAAGAAGGCCGGAGCCAAAACGTCATGAGGACGGCGATTAGCATCCCAACGACTGGTTGCAAAAAAGAAGTGAAATAAGTCGTTCGTTCCAATCGATACAAAGTTTACAAGAGTGTGAAACCTGCGAATTTGGTATGCGAGCGAAGGAACTTCGATCATTACGCCGATTTTTACTTGACTCATTAATGATGGATGATTTTTTGATTCTTGCAATACTTCGGTTTCAATGATCTTTTGATATGCTTTTAATTCAACCGCATCTGAAATCATTGGAATCATTATATTAATGGGATCGTACGGCATATCGCTTTTCACCCTAGCGCGCAGCAATGCCTTGATTTGTGTTCGCAAAAATTGATGACGATTGAGCAACGCTTTGCTCATGGGGGTCGCGAGCACGAGGTTGTTTGCATATTCTACAACATTGTTTTCGTGGCCCCATTGTTCGTTTTTAATTTTTTTCTCGCGCTGATCTTTTGAAAAAATCACCGACTCTTTGTCGTTAGCCATATCGATGGTTCGAAAAATTACAGGCTTATCTCCTGCTTTATTAAATATTTTTCTGTATTCTTCTACTTGCGCGTAAAAATCAGTTGAAACGCCTGGAAGCATAAACAATATTTCGGTTCTAAATAGCCCGACGCCACTAACAATTGGGTGGTGAATAAATTTTATATCTGCATCCATATTGGCATTAATATATAGTTCGATTTTTACATTATCTTTCGTCACTGCTTGCATTGGCAAGTTATCGCTTTTCCTAGGCGGTAGAACGGTTTTGCGGTGAAAGTGCGCTAAAGTTAATGGTGTGGGACGAATATAAAGCGTTTCTGAATTAGCATCCAATAACAGCGGGGTCGCCATTGGACAAGCCTTAGAAGGTAAAAATATTCCTCCGATAGTAGGGATTTGCAGTGAGCGCGCAACAATCGCTGCATGCGAATTTGGGCTGGAATCTTTTAGCACGAGCCCCACGACATTTCTGTATCTGTAATGATGTAAAAGGTCAGCTGGACTAATATATGAAGCAATAAGAATTATTGGCTTTTTTTCGACACTCCGAACAATCTTTTGCTCATCTGCGTTTTTTAAAAAATTTCGTAATTGACGCAATAAATACAGCATGTCGTGCAAACGCGTCTGCCAAAAAGAGTTATTCCTCATTTGCTTTCGGAATTTTTGCGCAATAACTTCGGTTGCTTCGTATGCCGTTTTTCCTGAAGTTACAATATCAAGTAATTCTTTTTCAAACGTAGAATCTTGAGCAAGTAATCTGTATATATCGAAAACTTCAAGAGATTCTTCCGTGAGCATAACTGCAACTTCAGACACAATCTCACTTGTGCTGTCTCTAAGTCTTTGTAATGCCTGCTTTATCTTGCTTTGCTCATGTTGAATGTTGACAGTTCCAGATGAAAGCAGCTCGGACGTAGGAGGTATTTTGAAAAAAAGCGAATTTCCTGCGACTAGCCCAAAACTAATGACAGTTCCCTTCACAAAAATCTCCCCACTAGGGGATTCTTTTATGTCAGGTTCACTAACTGGCAACTCGGGCACTGGCACAAAGCCACTATCCTCTATATCCGACATATCCATGCGCGCACAGATCAACAAACATTCAACCGCATTGTATGCACCTATGCAGCCTTTAACAAGCGGCGAATGTTCTGAACAAGCTAGCCTAAAGGGGGATTGTCTAACGCAGTCATTTCAATCGCGGCCGCGTCTGCCAGACGAAGACCAATCATAGGCTCCTCACCTGTATCATCTTCTTCGACAGCAATGATTTCGTCCGCTTCCTCTCCTTCTGCAAAGGCAGGGCATACACCAACTAACAAAAGCAACAATGGTAACGACTTTTTCATATGCTCCTCGACAAGCCATAATGTTCCCCAACTAATACTCATTCTATCTGTAATTTGTTAATTAAGTGTTAACGCGAATTTTGTAAAGTGACTTTTCTGGAACTGTTGGAACCTATGGGACTGTTGAAACCTATCCAAATTCGG
>JAISCJ010000054.1 GCA_031265645.1 Holosporales bacterium
AGAAAGCTTTGTTACCAAGAAATGCCGCGAGTGCATTATTCCTCCGCACAGCTTCGCGTTGGGGCACACTGTTGAATATTTTAACATTCCGCGCGATGTCTTGGTTATATGCCTGGGAAAGTCAACATATGCGCGTTGCGGAATCATTGTAAACGTTACCCCGCTAGAACCAGAATGGGAGGGATACGTGACCTTGGAATTTTCAAACACAACGCCTCTTCCCGCTAAAATTTATGCGAATGAGGGTGTATGCCAATTCTTATTTCTAAAGGCCGAGTCAACATGCGAGACGTCATATAAAGACAGGCAAGGGAAATATATGCGCCAGCAAGGGGTAACGTTACCTAAGGTTTAGCGCGACGGCTAGCTGCTGCAATAAACTCTTGAAAAATGGCTAGATCAACTGCGTTTAATAAAAATTCAGGATGCCATTGGGTTCCGACGCAAAAATCTGCTTGAGTAGATTCTATTCCTTCAATGACTCCACTTTGAGTCAGAGCCGTTACGGTCAAACCATTGCCCAAAATTTTTACACACTGGTGGTGAAAACTGTTTACTTTCACTTCGAAACAACCCGTTTGACTATTGTTCGCGGAAGCTGCAAAAACCGAATCTGAAGCAAGAACCATATTGTATAACTTGGTTTTTGGAAGGATAGAGATGATATGGCGCGGATAAACCAATAACGGCTCTTGTGTGTGAATCTCTGCATTGGGAATTTCTTCAATTATATGCTGGTATAGCGTTCCTCCATGCATGACGTTGATTAGCTGACATCCATAGTTTACCCCTAATATGGGCTTTCCTTGAGTTAGCATCTTTCGCGTAATTGCAAGGTCAAACTGTGTTCTCGTTGAACGCGTTATCGTAGTTTTATGACGGAACGTTTCTCCATAAAATACAGGATCAACATCGACTGCGGTACCAGATAGCAATAGTCCGTCCAAAATATTAACATAGTGCGACACGCTTGATACGTTGTTGCACAACATGACAGGAATTCCTCCACAACGTACTATTGCATCACCATAACGGCGCCCAATTGCGTACCAAGGATACTCCGAGTACCACACGCTTTCGCGGTTACTTCTTGAGTCTACGCAATCAACAGTGATGCCTATTACTGGAGCCCTTCCGTGTAAATGATCGTACGAGGCGATTTCAAATAGGCGAATCAGATCGGAGCTTATTTCAGACACGACAAGTTACAAGCTTTATGGTCATGGTATTGTCTATCAAATGCACGTAGACAAAGCTATCCCTCCCCACGTGAAATAGCTTGTTACCCTCTATTATTAATATTAATGGCTCGTTTGACAACATTGAACAATTTGGCAGAGCTTTAATATTTTACTCGTGTGAAATAGCTTTGATTTGCTTAATTAAATTTTCGATTGGATCCCGATATTTTCCTCGCATGACGACCGTGTTTACCGTAGGGACGTCCCATCCGTAAGGATCGCAGGCACTCCACAAACTAATAAGATAAGGATGTTTTTCTTTAAAATTGTCCAATAATTGTTTTACCTGAAGGAAATGTAAAGATACACTATGTCTAAATGCCTCACTGCATAAGCCTGTATAAGTGTACTTGTCTTGTGAATTCATGCTGCTTTTATTAAACCAGGAAATGCAATAGTGCACATCATGATTGGTCGTTACGAAGAAATCCGGATAATCCATTATTTCTAAATATCTGTTAAGATCTTCATCTCCGAAAAAAGCGGAAGGCGCTAACACGTAGAACGAATTACCTGGCATTTCTCCATTTATAGCGGATATAGCTTCGGGAAGATTGCTTACGTCCTCTAAGCTAAAACTCCCTCCGCAAAAGAATAACGATATCGCGAGCGCACAACTCATAGTTGTTTCCTTCATATTTCCTCCACATGTTTGCTATTTTTTAAATCTTCCCCGTGACTCTTCATTGTCGTATATTTATTGCTATTAAAGCAAATACACTTTTTCGTTTTTAGCATTGCTTTTCGTCGTACTCAAAATTCTCAATATCGTGCTCTTTCACTAAAAATATGGAACGTCGTTCTTCCAACCGCAGGCCATTTGCTATTACAATCAATCTTGCTGGAGCAACAGGTTGCTGGTTGATAAAATATTCGCAAACGTACTTTGCGCCAACGTGAAACGGTCTCTTACAAACGTTGTAGCCATTGCTGTTAAGAAACTGAATGACAAAATCCATAGAAGTCTCCATCGGACGTTTTTTCCTTACGGGACATTTGTTTTTCCCAAAAGTTTCGTTGTTGCGAATGTGATAGCGAGAAAGCGCTTTATTTAGTGCCGAAGGAGAACGTCCAATTTGTTGCGCCAATATTTTAATTGGAATGCCAGAAAGAAATCCGAATTTGATAAATTTGATCTCTCTATAAGACCAACGCACAGTTTTTTGCCTATTGTCCATGGCCAACACCTTTTAGAAACTGTTAATACCTATTAACAATTCTTCGAAGTTTTTTAGGTATTAGTCAAAGTAAAAAATGTCCCGAAATGTTTTAGTAAAATTCCAAAGATCTTACCCCAGAATATAAAGGCTTGCGCTGTTATCTGTTAGTATTTTGCATGAGAACACCGAAAATGCTTGACATCTTCGGTGGCGCAATGGACTAAGGCCCAGCTAGCTTCTTTAGCAAACTTTTGAAACTTGTTGGACTTTCGCACGCCATAGATGTACCCATGGTAAAGCCTTGTTTCGGCTGGCATTGCGAAGTGTTGGGCTGCAAGCCCTTATCACCACCCCTACTGCACTTTTTCTGACTTGCGCGTGCTAAATCCATTGTCGCTCAAAAGAAGACTCCCCTCCCGCAAAATGAGCTTGGGATACGCAAAACTTTTTACCAATTCGTTATTGTGGGTAGCAAGAAGGACTGTCGTTCCCATGCGGTGGAGTTCTTCAAATAAAGCCATTAGGCGAAACGCGTTCTCGTCATCTAAGTTGCCGGTAGGTTCATCTGCCAATAGTAGAGCTGGGCGCTTCACTACTGCTCTTGCTATGGCAACACGCTGCTTCTGCCCGTCAGAAAGCGCATCTGGATGCGAATTTAAGCACTCTCCGAGTCCGACCCAGTCTAGCAATTCTTTTGCATAGGAGCAGGACCGCCGATATTGGCTCCCACCGATGTGTATGGACAAGGCTACGTTGTCTACAATTGATAGGGTGGGAATTAGGCGGCAATCCTGGAAAATTAGTCCAACGTGCTGTCTGAACACAGGCAATTCGGATCTGCTAAGCGCACTAAGGTTGTAGCCAAACACGTGCACATGCCCAAGAGAAGGATGTACAGCTTTGTATAATATCTTTAAAAATGACGTTTTTCCTACACCACTTTTTCCTGTTAGAAAGTAAAAGTCTCCAGCAAACACGCTAAAGTTTACATCAAAAAATATGAAGCGATCATCGGAATACTGCAAACCAATATGCTCTAACCTGATAATCTCCTGTGATGGCGTTGAAGCCGGCACGTCCTTTCTCCAAGAAAACGGATGTATCCCTCTACTGTAGTATGCGAAAAGATGCGAGGATGTCAAATCCCGAATGGGTGTGTTCTCGCATGTTAGAAATGTCACCATCTGGAGCTGAATTGGTCGTATTTCCAACAGACTATGATACGAGTTGACACAGAATATGAATACAAAATTGATTGATTTCACGGGGCTCAATTGATAACTTGCAACATGGTGACTAAGGGTAGAGGAGCGGAATATTTCCAACGCGATTCAAATCGCAATGGCTTTTACGGCTTATCTCTACTCGACCGGATCCATTTTAGCTAACGGATCCTATGTGAAAGATATGAAAGCTTAGGGCACAAACCGGCAGCCTAAAAAAACCTCCTGTAGTTCGTTCTTTCAGAAAGATTGATCCGCAAAAAGTTAAATTGATTCAAGGCGCCTGACACCAATTCTTTTTACGATTGGATATAATGCGCCCCACTCCAGCATTGCATTAATTTTGTCAAATTGCTACCATGCCGGGGCAAAGCGAGTGCTTAGAAAAAATGTGCGTTTGCGTCATGTGAAAACAGCCTTGGGTGGCAAAGGATTTCGACATGTACAGTGAATCAAAGTTTGTGGTAGGGCGTAAAATGAATCCAAAAGTCGGCAGAAATGATTTGTGTCCTTGTGGGAGTGGCAAAAAATATAAAAAGTGTTGCTTGATTGCGGAAACCATTGCGACGCAAGCAAACGCGATTGCTGATGCAAGATGGCATAGATTGCGTCAGTTAGAGGGGACTGTAGTTGGAACGCATTTGCTCAACTACGTTGAAACTGACTTACCACCCAAAATGATCGAAGAAGCTGAATCGGAGTTTTTTCAGTGCAATTGCCCGAAAGAAGCCGATAGAAATATCGTCCGCGATCGTATTTTTTTGCCATGGTTTTTTTTCCATTGGATACCCTCGCATAGTTTTAAAGTAAATAAATTCGTCCGTGGCATAACAGTAGCGCAAAACTACGTGAATACTCACAGAGACAAAATATCCGACGAGGAATTGTCTTTCATTGAAGCTGCGGTCAACTCTCATTACAGTTTTTACTGCGTTCTGAACGTGGAAGTCGGGAAAAGTCTTGGCGTGAGAGATATCCTTCTCGGAACGACGCACACTTTGAAGGAAGTGCAAGGTACGTTCGCATTAAAAAGAGGCGATATCGTTTTTCTTCGGATTTTGACTATTGACGATCAATCTATCTCCATAAGCATGTATCCTTACGTTGTGCAAGCAAAATACCACACTGATATCATTGATTTTCGGAACTTGTTAATGCAAAAAAATGCTGTTAAGGCTTTATCATCAGAGATGCTGCGTGGGGATGACAGTTTCTTTGTTCTGGATTTCTTGTTTAGGATTATGAACGAACTATTCAACCCTACTCTGCCAATACTTATGAATACTGACGAAGAATTAATGGTATTTGTGACGTCTTATTTCGCATTATCTATGGACTTGGAAGAAGTTGCAAGCCGTTTGGCACCACTATCCTGTACAATGGAGCTAGCCGATATTTTGGATACAGCAGAAAGAGATAAATCTGGAAAAATAAAAAGACTCGAATTTTGTTGGGACAAGAAGGGCAATAAAAAGCATCGGAATTGGGACAATACAATTCTCGGCGACATCGAAGTGGTACAGGGAAAGCTTACATTAGACGTAAATTCTAAGGAGCGAGCAGAACGCGGTCGTGCTTTGCTTGAGGAATGTTTTGGTGACAAGATCTCTTTTCAAAAATCGATTGAAAAAACACAAGAACAACAAATGCAAGAAATCGAGAACTCTGAGCCTAAGGCTGATGTGCCACCAAAGCGATCTGCGAAAGAGTTAAAGGAATCAGAGGAAGCTAAGAGCGTAATGGTAACCATGGCGAAGGCTCATTGGGAAAGTTGGCTTCACGAACCACTTCAAGCTTTGGGAGGCAAGACGCCTCTCCAAGCTGCAAGATCTAAAGCTGGTAGGGAACGACTTGATGCGATTTTGCTTGAATTCGAATGGAACGCAGCAAATAGAGACGAGACTGCATTAGAGCCTGATATTGCAAATTTGAAAAAGAGGCTGCGTTTGGATTCTGATCAGGAATTTTCATCAAATTTGAAACATTAGGTTTTCGCGAATGTTTGCTGTTATTAAGGTTCCCTTAAAGTCTGTTCCAATTTAGCAAATCCTTATTCGTTGGGAGCATGTATTCTGCGACTTTTAAATCGACGGCTGAACAGACATTATTAGAAGGTTAATAACTTCACGTGACGAAATAGAAAAAGATGCTCGTGCTCGGATATCGATATTCAAATATCGCTTTCCTCTGGCGCGCCTTTACCTCATTTGGATTCTTTGGGCGCTTAGGTATACTTCCCAGCAAACCGAGAAAAATCCCATTTCTTATAGAATGCAGATATTTTGTCGGTTTCTTCCCGCCCTAACTTTAAGGAGAATTGTAATTCATCTTCATTTATTTCTATTTCTACATCCTCTCTGAGTGTAACTAATTGCTTAGAAATTCGGATTTGGTCTGTGTTCTTTGTTATTATATCTCGTTGCCTCTTTGAAGGAATAGCATAAGCGTTATTCAACAATGCATCCAAAGATCCAAATTGCTTGATCAATGCGGCGGCTGTTTTAACACCAATTCCTGGTGCTCCATAGACCCCGTCAGTTGGGTCCCCAGCCAAAGCTTGCACATCTGTTACTTTGTCTGCAGAAACGCCAAATTTTTCATGAATATGCTCATCAGATATGAAAATGGATTTTATTGGATCAAATATACTAACTCCAGGTCTGCATAGCTGCATAAAATCTTTGTCCGATGAGACAATTACAGACTCAATTCCGCAAGCTTCTGCCTTCTTTGCACAGCTCGCAATCACATCATCCGCTTCAAAATTCGAGACGCCCTTCACTGGGCAACAAAACGCGGCGCATGCTTCGTGAATGATCGGGAACTGAGACGCTAATTCGTCTGGAGCTTGTTTGCGATTGGCTTTATAGGTTGGGAAAATGTCATTTCTAAAAGTTTTTTTAGACAAATCAACAATGCCAGCCCACAAAACGCCGAGCTGCTCTGCGCCTCCTGCCGCCTTAGCTGTGCGAACAACATCGCGCCGAAGCTTCATCAGCATGTTACAAAAGCCATACACCGCGCCAATCGGAACGCCGTCAACAGTAGTTAAAGCTGGCAGCGCATAGAAGGCACGAAAGACGAAACCTGAGATATCGATCAGGTATAAAACTTTCATTAAAACAAAAGGCTATGCTTTCGCAGGAGCCGTAGCAGCTTCTTCTTGGGCAGCAATCTGAGCTTCAGCTTCCTCACTCGTTTGAGCAACGTTAACCTTCACGGTAACCAACACCTCGGGGTGAAGTTCCACTTTGACCAAATGGATTCCAAGCGTTTTAATGGGATTATCGATGCGAACCTGCGACTTGTGTATGCTATAGCCCGCCTGACTAACGGCAGCAGCAACGTCTGCGCTTCGGACGGAACCGAACAAATTGCCGGACTCTCCAGCTTGCCGAATCAAACTAACTAGCAAGCCTTCCATGCGCACAGCGACTTCTTCAGCGTCGGCCTTCTTTTTCAGGTTTTCCGCCTCGATGACAGCACGCTGTTTTTCGAGAAAGGCCAAATTAGCAGGTGACGCACGCAATGCCTTTTTCTTCGGTAACAGGAAGTTTCTTGCATAGCCATTTTTTACAGTAACAATATTCCCTATTGTGCCTAGATTTTCTACCTTATTAAGCAATATAATTTTCATCAAAACTCCCGATACAGCAATAGTTCTGTCAGCCATCCCCCTCGCAACTTTCAGATGTCTATCGGCCATAAACCCTGACTTTCGGCCCCAGAAAACTGCGAAACATGCTGTTTATAACCAATATACGCATTCACTTTACCATAGTCCCTGTAAAACGTTCAACTCGCGCAAGATAATGCCAACAAAAAAAGCCGACAATAAGCCGGCTTCCATTTAGACTTTTACCGTGCAATTTGCATAACAGCCGTCTAAATTTTGCATTAATGCAAAAACACATGCAAATCGGACACTTTTGCAAGAATGATTCTGACTAAGTTCTCAAGCGTTTTATCATTCCTACTGAGAAGATCAACCAAAGAGCGATCTGTCAAATCAGTTTGATTTTTCAATACTGTACTCAATTGGTCTAATGCGTTAATAGATTCCGCAGCAATATCATGCAAAACGCCTGCTGCAGTGACGACATATGCAAAATCTCGACTCAAGGTTAGAGGTACTTCCTCATTATCAGAGACTTTACACTCGCCTTCTTCAGTTCCAATAACGAGAGCGGAATATGCCCCTAGCGTATCGCCATGATCTTTAATAAGACGTTGTAACGTGCCAAGATCCTCAGGTTCTGTCGGATTGTCGACCGCAATAGATATGCTTGAATACAAGTCATCTCGTGTGGATGTGTCAATTGTCGGATCTAAATATCTGTGCATACTGGCCAATAATCCATCACGTTCTTCTCCAATGCATGCTGACAAGCTTATTATAGAGAAAACGGGCTGATCGTCTTTGAGAATGTAGCTTCCGTAGGTATTGTTAAAACGCTCGACCAGAGCATTAAAAGACTCTACCCCGCGCTGAAAAGCGAGTGGATACTCGAAATAGTCAGAAAAGAACCGCCCGCCGATCGCTCTTCGGTTTATGTTAGCTTGATCATTGTTGACGCTAGCTTGGAAGGTTGGTCCTAACACCGCGCCCCATGCGCTGAAATGCTCATTCGCATTTCCAGCTACTGACAAAATTGCGCTAATCGCGCCAAACTTTATTGCATTTGAAACCTTCATATCATAATTCCCTAAGTTGAACCTTGCATGTTTATAGTCTCAAATAAATATTAAAATAATGTTAACGCGGAGCATTAATAACAACTTATGATGTCAAGTTATGTTTTTTTTTAAATTGGAACGACTAAATAGGATGCCCCAAAATATACATACACTTTTGCATCAATGTTCAGTATAGCTCTGCGAACGTGCAATTAATTTCACGTTAACAAAATATTAATCATTAAATATTATAATACATTAAAAGACCCAAGCATATGAGTGAACATAATGTACAAAAAAAAGTTGTGTCAAAAATTTCAAATACTTCAGTGTAGCGTAGCCTTTCCGGTGTTATGCCTTGCGCAAAGCTTACACGCATCAGATAAAGAATCGTTATCAGACGAAATACTGACAATTAGTCCACGTGGAACAGACGTTTTGATTTTAAGCTCTAGTTCTTCATCTAGTATTTCGACAGAGGAAGCTTCTATTAGATCAAGGTCAGACTTTTTCATGTCAACGGATTCATCATCGAGTAATACACGGCTGATGGAAATGTTTTCAAGTCCAGACGAAAAACATGTCGAAGAAGGCAGTACAAGCGAATTAGCGAATCAAGCTACGCCTGTTCCGTCTTTTCCTCCGGCCCAAAGCCCCTTGCCTCTTCTTCTACTAAGGGGCAATCAAACAGCTTCTCGGGCAAGTCCTAGTCCAGCTCGTCCCAATCCAATCTCCGCGCACAAACGCACAGGTACTCCCAAAACTTTCTCTGTTCCTCCAAAAGGGGTAACAACCAGTTCAAGTAGCGTCTCACAATATCAACGTGAGCGCAATTTTACCACGTGTACGCCGCCTTCGGAGATAGAGCCATTTCCAACACTGGAACCAGGAACGGAGCTGACGGCTGACGATGCTGTAACGCAAAGTACTCTCGTAATTAGACCCGTGTGTAGTAAAGAAAGCGTGTCGAAGAGCTCACGTCGTTCCGCAAAGCCAAGTGAACAAGCACGCGAAGAATTGCGGCAAGTATCAATCCTCTCCGCAGAACAAGCATTAAATCGAGAAAGAATAGAGGTATTCGAATGGCAAAACACTGCGCTTGTTTCCGGCAGCAGCATTGTTTATATCACCAATGGAAGCCTTATTTCTTTTTGTGGCGAAGGCTTTGTGAGCGAGTTTATTAGAAATAGAACTCGTGAAGGAAATCCTTTGGGACTTTCTCATGTGGGAGTTGCTTTAGTTGGAACCCCAAGTGAAATGGTCACGATAGTGCAGCAAATATATGCATGCGGGACAATTCGAAGCAATGGCGATGCAACAGAACAATCAGCTATACACATGCTTCAGCAACTTAGCGAGTTGGATCCGGATTCACCAGATGTGTTTTGCGCTCACTCAACAAAAGACTGGGGAGTACACATTGATCGCCTTTTTTCTTTAATCGAAGAATATGATGGACAAGTGTACATTAGGCCTTTAACATCTCCGGTTCCGTTGGCAGAGATGTATCCAATGCTCGTGCTCAACTTAGGACGAAAGTACAAACTCAACGTTCGAAGTTTTTTGGGTTGTATTCATCAGAATAACAAAAGAACGGATAACATCACTCAATTTTGCAGCCAGTTTGTCACGAATGTTTACAAACATTGCCAAATGATTCCAAGAGCGTTAAATGCTTTAAATGTATCCCCAGCAAGATTTGGATCTTTTCATGATCAAGATTTGTTAAGAGATCACGCAGAAAAGGAGATTTTAATAAAGTACAGGCCTGTTAATTCAGGCGGCAATATATGTTGTGAAGTTTACTAATGCCACTTCGCCACAATTGGATGGGGTGAAAAATGCATGGGATATGATGAACTCCATTCGTGGAGTCTTATTCAAATTCGAGAGTAGACGACACGCATCACTGCGGCCGCATACTCTCGGAAGCTGAATATTATTGAGGACGTACGTACACGTATTCGCTTCTTTTACAGATGTACTCCTACCGTTATCCCCACGCTATAGTGTGCCAAACGCCCTGGGAACTTGGTATCCCCCGTGGTTATTGACGTGTACGCAGGACCGAACGTCCCGGTTGGATCGATTCGTGCACATCGCGTATTCAGCTCTCGTTTAGTTTTTGCAAAATAGCGAGCTTCAACGCCAACAAACATGCGCCCCAACAAGTATAGTCTGGTTCCCAATCCAAAAACAGGCGTGGGAACGAGCTTAAGTTGCGAGCGGATGGCTGGCATTTGGACGCCTTGTACGGTTGCGCTATCTTTCCCGAAGTACACCACAGACTTTTTGGCGTCTTGTTCGGAAAACATTGATCCGCGAACTTGTGTGAACTCAATGGCCCCACCTATGATTACGTACGGAAAGGTTCGGATAGTGTTTCCTATTGTGAACCCAAGTAAAACTTCTGTTGCACAGCGCACTCGATTGCGTAGGGACACATCAGATATTAAGCGGGCTTTTTCGGCAGACGTATTTGTTACGTCTACGGCATGCTTAATATCCTGTCCGCCATAACCAACAAGCACTTGGCCCGCAATCGCAAGCTTGGAACAATATGCATACCCCATGACTAAGTCGGCACCGCAGCGTGTAGATTTTTTTTCGAGCTGGTGCAAGTCAAATTTATCAGATTTTACACGGAGAGATTGCCGGTTTAATTGACCAGTCAGCCCGATGTAATACCCAGAGTTCGCTTTGGGCATCGGGATAATTGTGATTGCGAAAGCTTGTGCGAGCATGTTGAATACACCCAACCGTAAAAAGTTTGTTGCTTCCTCGCTTCGACGCTCAGATTGATCCGTATGTTTCGTACAGCTCGGCGCCTGCGCTCGGGACCCCATTAAATTTATTTCATTGGAACCCGCTTCGAGGCTCCTGGCACCAACTCTTTTTACTATTGGGTCTAGGCCCTTCGTGCGCACTCCATCTATTTTTTTTGAGCGAATCATAATCTTGCTCCTACTTTGTCCCCCGGCGACACACACAACCTTGCTTCTTGCGCTATTGCTGTAATATTACTCCCTGCGTTTTAATACTGCATCTTCCTGCGGACGTAACGCTGCCTAACTAATGTTAACACAGAAATCAACTTGCTCCTGGCACATTGCTCGACTTGTTCAGTAATTGACGGTGGCAAAGAATCTTCTATGATTACGACGCTGTTGAATGTACCGTCGCTTAAGCATTCATCTAGAAAATCTATGTTCCCAATAACAGGAACGTCATCGATATATTTTCCAAAATCCAGTGAATCCGGCGTAATAATTGCAATTGGGCGAAAACTGCTATTGAACATTTGTTCTTTTGATAGTAGAGCTCTTTCGATGTCATCAAACATTCCGACAACGAGTACGCTAGTGAGAGTTGAATCTTGCTTAGCCTTGAGTTCTCTTTCATCCAGAAAAAGCACGTTTGGATCAAAATTATCTTTGCGAACGACGGTTGATGGCGTTGATGTGAAAACGTGTTGCAAGCCATTGAACAGCCGCTTTGATCCAGAACGAATGATTTCAAATAGTGAGTGCACTACTATCGGAGGGGACATGGATATCGCCCGAGCTTTTATCATATAAGTTGCGTACCTGTGTCCCACAAGCAGAAGTCCACATATGATAACAGTGCAAAATACTGTGATAGATGATAGCTGCTCAAAATTACTCAGTAGCCGCACAAGGGGGTAATATACGCACGTGCCAAACGCTAGTGGAATCGCGAGTTTTTTCAAGCAATTCTGCCAAAAGCTCAGAGATGATGGAAGATATGATCTGAATAAAATGAACGCCGCTTCGATTGTCAGGGCGAAAATAATCATATTCTTAAGTAAAAATGCTGAAGAATAGGCAGAAAGGTCTGGCTCAAAAATGAGTGCGGACAATAATGGTGAAAAAAAGACGGGAGGCAAATCGGCCAGAAACAGAACGTCTTCCTGCACAACAGATTGGTTTGTGGATTGACTTACAGAATGATGATCTGACTCTTTGGACTGAATATCCTCAAGCTTTTCATTGCATTCGTCAATAGGCTTCTTTGGAAACTCTTTATAATTAATTATTGAGGATGTCGACGAGTGTCCGTTCAACGAGTTGAGCGGAACCCCGGATTCGGTACTCGATTGTCGGTTTACTGTCAAATTTTTAATGATTTTCGTCGAAGACCGATCACGTACATATGAGTGCATTCCGCTTTCGCGCTCGGGATCTCGCTCCGTGTCTTCATCAAAAAACTCTGATTCTGAAGGTTTCGAAAAAGGTCGAATTAGCATTGGAACCGATGTGAAATTACGCGCCTTTTTGGAAGACGACAAACGAATTTGCCCAAAGCGAAAATCAACATCTTCGTTAGAGGCTTCTGGACGACGCACACTATTTCGAGCGTTAATCCACAAGTTTTTGAATTTCATAGTCCACGTTTCATTCAGCTTCAAAGTTAAAATCTCCATTTCGCTCATTTGCCGAGAGTTTATGCACTCTCCGCCCCCAACTCTTCGGAATAAGTTTACCTAAAAAAATACCGCTCGCCATGCGCTACCCGAACAAGTAGTAATTTACACCAGAATTGCATGAATAATCCACTCTTCAGAAAGCCTTTCCTAATTTATAAACTAAATGACTCTGCATACATGCGTTCCATGCCAAATTGCATTTGTTTTGTGTTTCGGTTCAAGTATATGATAAAAGCAGTAGTTGTACCCAGATTGCACGCATAATGATACGCACATACGGAAAAACTTGGTGGGGACAGAAGTGGCTAGAAGCCTTTAACGGCATTTCGGATGAAAACCGCCTGCCTCGGGGACGGTCGTACTCAAACAGAGGTCGTGTGCACCATGTTCAAATTACGAAGAACATAGTATCTGCCCTAGTTGATGGATCGAGATCTACTCCATATAAGG
>JAISCJ010000136.1 GCA_031265645.1 Holosporales bacterium
AAGGCAGATCGTTCTTCTTTAGCTTACTTGGAGGCGCTTGTAGTGGTGCATTAGCGTATTTTTTGGCGCAGGTCGATGTGACAAGTTTCTGTGCGTTTATTTGCTTAATGTTCTTTTTGTTGATGTTTACGGTCCCAATATGGTGCCGCAAAAGTGAAGAGTTTCCCTCTTTTTGCTTTTCTATGCAGAAGGGAATGTTTGGGGCAATGATGATCGCGGCAGCAATGCTGTTTGTCTTTTTATTGATTGATATCTTTGGTTGTATTTACGCAACAACACTTGCTCATGCATCTATTCATATAATAGGAAATCACAGACTTTTCTATTGGCAGATTATATTTCCTCTTGTAACGACACTTTTTTGCCCACTATTCACCTTGTATTCAGTCCGGAAAGATAACTGTAAAAATAGTTTGATTACAGAAGGAAACGGGCTTCAAAACGTTAGTGAGCCATTCGAAAGATTCGTGGAAAGTGGATTTGTCTACGTCATGGAGTTCGTCGCCCTTTGCATTCTCATTTTTTATGGCAAGGCTTTTTTGGATGTATTAATGGCGATTGCGAGTCCTAAGTTCTTGGATTGGGGCTCAGAAATAATCGTTTTGTTCCTATTTTTTTCGTCGACGATAATGTACTTCGTTGCAAACTCTCCAATCGTGCGAAACAACTATCCAAGGCTAAAAGCTTTACGGCTTTTCAGAAAGTATTTTCCTATAGCGTGGTTGGCTTTCGCCGCATTAGCTGCGTTCAAAATGATTGGCATTGAAACAGTGTCGTGCATAACAAGCAGGGAACCAGCGATTTTGCTTGCATGGGCGATCGTAATGTCCTTTTTAATCGCAACCAAACGATGGCTATCAAATAGGGTTACCAGCGTGATTTTTTTTTCAGCAACAATCTGCACAGGAACGCTATTTTATTTTGAAAAGCAAGTTAACCAATTTGAAACACGAGTGTTTGATTTTCTAGAAAAAAAAGAATTTATCAAAGATGGAGTGATCCAAAATAATAAAAAGGCATCGTGGGCAGACAAAGTAAACGTCGCACATGCATTTTTATGGTTATTGCAGAAGGAGAATGAAGAAATTTTGTTATCGCGGTTAGGAACAGTAGTAACATCCTCAGATGGGAAAAAATATTTTGAACTTCAGACGACAAAAGGCACTGTTCGTAAAGAGATGGATGATCTACGCAGTATTTACGTTCTGTTCGGAGGCGATGATATGAAGGGCACATATCTGGCGGAAAAACATTCTATTCAACTTCCGCTGAGATTCCCGTTTAAAGGAGTAGGCGAATGCAGAGGTTTTCTAAATCTGCAAACCCATCCGTAAGTTGCGGAACCGGCGCAAAAAAAAGAGTATTGCCGTTGGACAATATTTAAGGATATAATTTTATAAGCTGTTCCATTTAGGCTTGAATTAATTTATGTCGGATCCGCTACATCAATTTCAAGTAACTAAGATTTTAGACTGCTCAATAGGGACGATTGATATTTCATTCACGAAATCGTCCTTATATATGGTGCTGGTTACTGCTCTAATTTGCCTGGCGCTGCACGTAGGTACCAAGGAAAAAAAGTTAATCCCATCAATAAAACAATCGCTCTGCGAAATGGTTTTCGAGTTTATTGGAAAAATGATTTCGGGGCAGATCGGCAGAGAGGGAATGCGGTACGTTCCATATATATTCACGTTGGGAATATTCGTTTTTGGAGCGAATGTCATAGGGCTAACCCCATACGCATTTACCGTGACCAGCCAAATAATTGTGACATTTACTCTCGCAATGATGGTTTTTCTTGGGATGAACATTGTTGGTTTTTCCAGGCATGGCATGGAGTTTTTTAAAATGTTTTGTCCGCCAGGAGTTCCAGCATTTGTAATGCCTATTATTGTTCCGGTTGAATTCATTTCATACCTAATAAAACCGATTAGCCTAGCAATTCGACTGTGCGCCAATATGACTGCTGGGCACATAATCCTCAAAATGATTGCTGCGGCGTCTGTCTTTTGCGCGACAAGCTGTCCTGACGTGCTCAAAACGCTTGCGATTGGCCCTGTCGCGATCAACGTGCTGTTGCTTGGATTCGAGCTGTTTGTTGCGATCTTGCAGGCGTATATATTTACTATCCTAAGCTGCATATATTTAAATGGCGTGATCCACCTAGAATAACTTGGTATAACGACAATATTATTTGCAAATCATAATCAATCGAGCATTCTCGAACAACGCGTTCGTTTAAATTTGATTAAGTAGTGATCACCCGCAGAAAATCGTGTAGCCTGTGGCATTGGGATAGAAATATTGTCGGTAAAACATGTCTCTTTTGGGATTTAACATTCGCCTCAGTGGCAACACAACGCAACCTGCCTTATACAAATATTGGCGCGTTCGCGTGATGATTGCAATGATGGTCGGTTATGCGGCTTTTTACTTTTTAAGAACAAACTTATCATTTGCAATGCTCGCTATGGAGTCTGACCTTGGCGTGTCAAAAGAGCAGCTGGGAAACCTTGTCTCCGTATTTGGGCTTATTTACGGCTTTGGGAAGTTTATAAGCGGAGTAATCGGAGACCGAAGCAAGTCGCGCGCGTTCATGGCCGTCGGATTGTTTCTAGCTGCGATTGCGAACATTTTTATGGGGTTTGCATCAAGTCTCTGGTTGCTTGCGCTGATTTGGGCGATAAACTCTTGTTGCCAATCCACTGGAGCTCC
>JAISCJ010000140.1 GCA_031265645.1 Holosporales bacterium
AATTTTTTCAATCCTTGAAAATGCCCTGAAACGCGCTGCTAGCCAGGACAAACACCCTCGAACGCCTTGCATTCCATCGATTCTCGATAAAAAAGTTGTTGCAAACCTACGTCAATCGAGTGACTATTACAACTATGTTAGGGCACATCCAATCAATGAGGTAGAAATGGTCATGAATAATGACAGCACCATAGTACAAGAGCAACTTTCGAAGCTTTATACTCTAGATATTAAAGAGTTAAAAAAGCTTTGGTCCGAAAAAACAGGCGTAGAAGCGCCTCTGCATACCAAAAGACAGACGCTAATCGAACGATTAGCGTATCTTTTTCAAGAGCGCATTTTTGGTGGATTATCAGATGATGATAAAAAGCAGCTAGAAAACGCAAAAAAACGTGTGGAAAAAGGAGAGCCATTATTTGAGCGTCCGAAATACGACGAGCTCACTCCTGGTATGATTTTGACCCGGGAACACAATGGCCGAAAACATTCCGCAAAAATTCTAGAAAAAGGCAAAGTCGAGTATAACTGTAAAATTTATAATTCTTTGTCTGCTGTTGCCCGTGAAATTACAGGCGCAAGATGGAATGGTCGTGAATTCTTTCATTTAATAAGGAGATAATTATGGAACAATATCGTTGTGCAATTTATACTAGAACGGCAAAATCAGATGACTACAGCAGCCTGGAATTTCAGAAAAACTGCTGCGAAGGATTTATTGAAGTGCGTGAAGCGCAAGGCTGGATTGTGTCAAAAGTTTACGAAGATTATGGCAAAAGCGGAGCAAATCTTGAACGGCCTGGACTTCAGGAGCTACTCGCAGACATCCGAGCCGGTAAAATCGATTGTGTTGTCGTCTACAAATTTGATCGCCTTACGCGGTCTATACGCGATTTTGAAACACTTAACAATGACGTATTTTTGAAATACGGGATTTCATTCGTGTCCCTACAGGAAGCCTTTGAGTCCTCAATTATTCGCGATGATGTTGCAGAAAAACAACCCTATTGCGCGATTTATATAAATGAAATGCCAGACTCTATTGCGCCGAACTTTACTAAAGATTGCGAGGAACCAGAAATAAACTTCAATTCAGCAAATTAATTAACTAAATTTTCAAGAAACAATCCTTCGGTAACTAATCCAATAAAGCATTGGATACAGTCGAAGTATGTGTAAATTTTTAAAACAAACAGGAGATAATTATGATCGAGACAACAGCAAATGCACTAGAAATACGTTGCACAAGTACCACAAGAGCCCCAGAAATTTTGATCGCATCTACAGAAGAAGTATTCGACACGTCGAAAAGGCTTATATCGAATCTTACTTCACTTTTCGAAGACTTTGAGAGAGAACTGACAATATTGCGAATAAAAGACGACGTCGCATTTTCCAAGAAGATGTGAATTTTTAAGGTAATAACTTTTTCAAGTTAATTAATAATTTCAATCTTTTTACAAAACAATCCTTCGATAGCTCATCCAACAAACCGTTGGATGCAGCTAAACTCTACTCAAAAATCCATAACAAACAGGAGATAATTATGCTCAATACTACAGAAAATACACCTAAAATACGTTGCGCAATTTACACACGCAAATCAGTAGAAGACGATTACAAAAAGGAAGTAAACAGTCTAGAAGTCCAGCAACACCAATGTGAAAAATTCATTGAAGTACAAGCAACCCGCGGCTGGATCGTATCAAAAGTTTACGAAGATTATGGCAAAAGCGGAGCAAATCTCGACAGAGCTGGCTTTCAAGAGCTACTCGCAGATATCCGAGCCGATAAAATCGATACTGTTGTCGTCTACAAACTAGACCGCCTCACGCGATCCTTACGAGACTTTGTAAGCGTCATTGATGGCGAATTTGAAAAGCATGGTGTATCGTTCGCATCTGCTACAGAAGCTCTTGATACATCTACACCATCTGGCAAAATGATCTTAAGCATCCTTATAATTTTTGCACAATTTGAACGAGAACAAACGCGTTTACGCGTAAAAGATAATTCAGCTACAGCAAAAAAGATGGGCATTTGGATGGGAGGAACAACTCCAATCGGATTCAAATCCATCGACAAAAAGCTTGTACATGACCCCGTTTTCGCACCATTTGTGCAGTTAATGTATCAGAGTTTCATTGAAACAAGATCAGTCGTAACTGTAATGAACGAACTGAATAAAAAAGTAGCACTTGAATGTTCGCAAGAAGAGGCCAAGCATGCAAGAACTTTTTCCAAGGATCGTATCTATCGCCTGCTAAGATGCCCACTTTACAAAGGATATCTACATTGCGAAGGTGCATTATACAAAGCCAATCACCAAGCAATTATTGACGAAGCAACATGGGACCAAGCACAGGAATTGCTGACCCTAAAGCCAATAAAAGCTGCTCCAGAACGCATGCCCTTCGATTGCGCCTTCAAAAGCAAAATCCGTTGCAAAGAATGCGACAAAGCTATGGTTGTTACGCTTGGTTCAAAGAAATGCAAGAAATACCCCTATTACACATGCCTACGCAAAACTAAGGGAATACATTGTTCTGGAATGAACCAAAATATTGATGCAGAACTTGTGCAACGAATCGTAATCTCAGAACTACAAAAAATCCTAAAAGAACCTGAAATGCTTGGAGCATTATGGGCAAAAATCTCCCAATCCAGCCCCCCCAATGAAGCCTGTAAAAATCTTCAAAACCTTGACCAAATCTGGAATTTTCTATCACCCCCAGAAAGATATATAATTCTACAAGAATTTGTGCACATGGTCTGGCTTAGCCGCGATGGAATAACCATTGAGTTTACTGCCAACGACGATGAAACAACCCATGTCGTCAGCATTTTAGGCACATTCTTCAATAGAAAAAATAAATCACAGGTTTTCATCAGAAAAGAAGAACCTGAAGAGATCAAGGATCCTATCCTTTTCAAAGCCCTCGTCTTAGCCGAAATTTGGCAAGAAAAGATTAATAATGGCGAATTCCAAACAAATGAAGAAATCGCAGCAGCATATAAAATGGACCAAGAGTATGTACGACGCGGCCTGTCTTTAACGATCCTATCGCCCAAAATTAAGTCCGCAATCATCAATGGAACCCTGCACCCACACTGGCGCCTGCAAGATTTCAAACGCAAACACCCACCATCCGATTGGCGCGAACAAGAAAAAATCTACCTAGCAGCATAGGTTCTAAAAACACCGCAACCCCAGCATTCACAAGGGGTTGCCTACCATTCATCCTCCTTTTCCACATTTCTGGTACTTCCGGGGCATGAACTTTCGACCTACTGATCTCAACACCCCTGAACCCCGCGCATTTGCTTAGGTTCACACCTGTCGGACCTGGTAAACTGCATTCCCTATGCCCTCAGGTGAGAAAAAATGAACGAAAAAATGACCCCAACCCCAGGCTACACAAGCCCTACAAGGGGGTCCAACGGAGGGAAATTTTAACCCACATGTATGGAGGGAAATCCCCTCCGTTTTCGAAAAAATCACCCATAATCGGGTTGCGTAGGGAAATCCCCCCAATTTTACATAAATTCTTAAATCGCAAAAACCGCAGGATTCATAAGGTTTCGATGGCTGTGCGAAGGGTCCCAAAATGCACCAGCTCACGGACATGTCCGGCACTGGTGGGCCCTGAAGGATTCGAACCTTCGACCCCCTGATTAAAAGTCAGATGCTCTACCAACTGAGCTAAGGGCCCCATAACTGAGTCAAGTCTACGAAAACCACACGGCTTCGTCAAGCTAGAGAAGAAATGCTGATCACCTGGGATCAAGGATCGCATGTTATAATATTCCTCGCGTCCACGCCCCTACGGCTATAATGTTAAGCTTCTACTCATGTCTGTCGATTATTGCTTTTTAATTATGTTAAATTTCTAAGCTGGCGGAGATAGACATTTGTAGTAATGTTAATAGCAGCTTAAAGATCAATGGATACGACATTAGTGAAGCTTATTAACATCCTAGCGTCCGCTCCAGCCAGTGTATGTCTACACCACCTTTAATAATCGCAGGGTCAGTCGCCAATTGTTGATGCAAAGGAATGATAGTCGCAACGCCATCGATAACGAGCTCGTTTAGCGCGCGCCTCATCTTAGATAGGCACTCTTCGCGAGAATTTGCATGAGTAATCAATTTGCCGATTAAACTGTCGTAGTAAGGAGGGATAACGTAACCGCAATACACATGGCTGTCCAGACGAATACCAAAGCCGTTTGCCGAATGAAACATATTTATCCGCCCAGGAGAAGGGAAAAAAGTCTTAGGATCTTCAGCATTTATTCTGCATTCAATTGAATGACCTCTAATGCATATGTCCTTTTGCGAAAAAGGAAGGTGATTCCCTGCTGCAACAAGGATCTGCTCTTTGACGATGTCTATTCCTGTGATCATCTCCGTCACAGTATGCTCAACTTGTAAACGAGTGTTCATTTCCATGAAATAAAACTGCCCATTTTCGTATAGCATTTCTATTGTTCCAACGCCGGTATAACGCAGCTTCTTGACGGCCTTTGCTATCAACTCATTTACACGAACAAGCGCACTTGCCGGAAGGTTTGGTGCAGGAGCTTCTTCCCATATTTTCTGATGATTCCTCTGCACAGAGCAATCCCTCTCTCCAAGCAAAACGACGTGCCCATGCTGGTCAGCTAATATTTGAAATTCTATATGACGAGGCGCCTTCAGATAGCGCTCCATATAAACTTGATCATTGCCAAAGCTTGCCTTTGACTCAGCTTTAGCTAATTTATATGCCTGAATAAGGTCTTGCTCGTTATGAGCAACCTTCATTCCTTTCCCCCCCCCTCCGGCTGCGGCCTTGATTAACACAGGAAAGCCTATCTCCGCTGCTTGCTGTAGTGCGGTTTCCTCTGACGTTATTTCACCTTTGGCCCCCGGAATAGTTGGAATGCCAAAGTTCTGCATCGTCGTTTTTGCGGTGATTTTATCTCCCATCATGTCGATGTGCTCTGGGCTTGGACCAATAAAAGTGCGTCCATGTGCGATAATCATCTGAGCGAACCGAGAATTTTCCGCCAAAAAGCCCACGCCCGGGTGGATTGCATCTGCTCCCGTAATTTCTGCAGCGGTCATTATTGCGCGCATGTTCAGGTAGCTGTCTTTTGCCAGCGGCTCGCCTATACACACGCTTTCGTCCGCAAATCTGACAGGCATAGAGTCTTCATCCGCTGTAGAATGGACAACAACCGTTTTTATTCCAAGTTCTTGGCAAGCACGCAACACCCGAAGCGCGATCTCACCACGGTCGGCGATTAAGATCTTAGAAAACAGCTTCATTCTTTAACTC
>JAISCJ010000090.1 GCA_031265645.1 Holosporales bacterium
ACGTCTTCGGACCTTCAAAATTAGGGATTGTTGAAACAGCCCCTCAAAAAAATCAATGGGTTGACGAGGCGATAGACGAGAGGTTCCAACAGTCCCAATTAAGTCGAGGACGTCTATAAAAACGAACGAGATCAATTAATAAAGAAATCACATTCAATTATGGCACAAGTATTTTTTGCAGCGTTAGCGGACACTCCTTAAACGCATCAGTGCCAATGGTTGCGCCGCTTTTGTACGATACAGTTTGCAGTTTTGTACATCCAGAAAAAGCGTTATTCCCAATGATTATTGCATTGGGAAACAGTGCGATTTCCAAGCTGCTACAATACTGAAATACCCCATAACCATCATTCAGACTTCCAATGGTTGTCACTTCCGGAAAAAATATTGTCGTAAGGCTCTCACACTCGACAAATGCCATTTGTTGAAGAATTTGCACAGAAGGAAACAATGCTGTTGTCAACGCGCGGCATATGCGAAAGACACGCCATTCCGTGGCAGTAAAACCACCGATCATCACATAAACAAGGGAGCTATCATCGCATTCAAATGCGTGACCAGCCATCGTGTTATCGCCCCAGTTCATGATGATTAATTTTTGCAATTGTTTGGTGTTTTTCACTAACGTTGATATCGCGGTTCGCTGATCTGCGTTTAGGCCAGGTCCGTCAAAAAAACAAAGCGTTTTGAGTTTGCTGCAGGCCGTAATATCAAACGTTGGATAGTTTTTTACTAAATACAAATGCTCGATATTCGCCAACGTTGGAGTTGCAGGCATGCTGGTTTCGTTGAGCAATACCAGCGCATTGGATTGCTCCCGCAGGCTTTCAACTGTTTGTTGCTCTTCAGCTAAGAATTCAAGCGCATCGTTAACGTCAATCAAAACTCGCGTAAGTGGCTGCGCTGATAATTCTGCTACGGTTATGTTATTTTCGGCTAAGTATGCGTAAAATTCCGGATAAAGCAGTTCCGGATGACGTGAATACAACTCATCACGCCATGCGATGATTTCCTGCATTGCATTTTCTAGATGTTCGTAGATGCAATTGAAGTTACTTTCTAATTGCGTATTTAAAGGCCTATTCACGGTTTTTATTATTAATGAATTACTTGCTATGCATTGTTGCGCGGCGCCAATTCTGGCAAGTGGGGAGTCGAGCGATGCATGCAATTGAGGAATGGTAGTGAGAAAGCAAACGAGATGAGCTGCGAACTTTATCATGTGACGATTTTTGATATTCGGCGCAACTCGTGCGTCAGTAGCATTGGTTCCGTTGTCGCGCAAATGGACTTCGCCAGCGCGTAAAATTTTTCGCGCGCATCCGGCAGAATGAACATCTGCCCGCAAATTGATTTCGCGCATACCGAAAGTTTTGGACAAAATTCGGGCGAGATGGAAATACACTGGCATAGTATACACCAATATTACTAAGTATTAACATAGAAATGTTTACATATCTTAGAGAAAAAAAAAGTGTCCAAAAATAGACCCCCGCACCTCGATTTTTCGCGAGGCGGTTTGATTTCCGTATAACCCGCCTAAAAATCGATCGTTCCCATCGTGTTTTTACAATTTGTGTTTGTGTATTTTGTTTGAAATCAGATGCTAAAATGGGCACATGCTAACCAACACTGGGAATAGGACTCAGCGAAGTGCAGCCGCTGAATGCGCCGTTTCCAATAGTCGTTAATGTTCCAAAGTTACAACTTTTAAGAGATTCGCAGCTATTAAATGCATTGATTCTAATACTAGTAACCAATGGGCAATCTACGCTGAGTAGCGCATGACAAGTTTGAAATACATATCCAGGAAGATATGTCATCTTCGGCAAAGTCACTTTCACAAGGGCAGTTGATTCAAAGACCGCATCTTCCATGTTTGTGATATTTAGGTAGAGTTCGTTCAACGTTTCTCCAACTGTGCAAAGCTTCCAACAACCTAAAAAGCAATGGTGTCCTATAAACGTTATATTTTTGAGCAAAAAGAAATCAACTAAACTTGTTGCTGATCGAAATGCACATAACCCAATGGACGTTAAGGTCCCAAAATTGCAACTTTTAAGGGAAGAGCACCCGTCAAAAGCGACCTCTTCAATGGTGGGTCCCCAGCTTGGAATGATTATGCGTTCGAGTTTCTTCTGCTGTTTTGCCAAGTTTTGTATTGCTGTGCGCAAGGCATCAGTCATTGTGCCATCGAACATTGCAATGGTTTTTAAATTTACGTAATTAGCAATGTTGAATGGCGTATAATTTTTCACAATATACAGGTGCTCTACGTTTGTTTCCACGTTACTGGCATCACCTACGTTAATCAAAACTCGAGTAAGGGATTGTGCTGATAACCCTGCTATTGTATTGCCAGTTTTGATTAAAAACGCATCAAACTCTGGATATGCTAATGGCAGTTCCGGATGACGTGAGTACAACTCATCACGCCATTCAATAATTTCCTGCATTGCCTGTTCTAAATGATCGTAGATGCAATCGAAGTTATTTACCAGTTGCGGATATAAGGGCGTATTTACCGTTTTAATTATCAAGGAATTACTTGCTATGCATTGTTGGGCGGCGCCAATTCTCGCAAGTGGGGAGTCGAGTGATGCATGCGATTGAGGAATGATTGCGATGACGCAAACGAGATGAGCGGCGAGCTTTATAAGGGGGTGTTTTTTGCGAACCGGCACAACTCGCGCTTCACCAGTATTGGTTCCGTTGTCGCGAAAATGGACTTTTCCAGCACGTAAAATTTTTCGCACACACCCGACATAACGGGCACTTTTTGGCAAATTGATCTCGTGCATAGCGAAAGTTTTGGACAAAATTCGGGCGTGAGTGAAATACATCGGCATAGTCCCCATAAATATTACTAAGTATTAATGTAATAAGTTTTACATATCCTGAAGAAAAAAAAAGTGTCCGAAAATAGACCTCCTCACCTCGATTTTTCGCAAGGCGGTTTTATTGCGTCGCCTGCGCTCAAAAAGATATCGCGTTTATCGAGTTTTTGCGGCTGGTCCAGGGCGGATTTCTAGCAATATTGTAAGTATTTCCCATACTTTTTCATCCTTCCATCAAAGCCCATGCAATTAAAATAAGTTTTTTTTTTCTGAAATATTCGTAAATCATTCGTGTCGCATTATATTTAGCGCAGCATCAATACATATAGAGAAAATTAAGTTTTTGCGGAACTTTTGATTGCCATGATTGAAAAAAGGATGATTGCCCAAAGAGGGTACTCGTTGCCATTGAACTCACGAACGTCGTAGACAGTCTTTAGCAAAGTTATTAATGAGGATAACATATGTTCCTCAATTGAAATAAAAATACTAGAAGATTAATACAATGATTGGTGTCTTTTGACAACTATAATATTGCTAGGAATCCGCCCTGGTATGACCCATAACCTACGTAAATTTAGGCTTTACTGCTTTTCTCTAGGAGGCTATTGTTATCAATGTTGGGCTATTTTGGGAATATGAAAATGAGTTTGTTAAAAATAAGTGGCCTGCTTTTAGGCTTGGTTGCGTTTAACGGTTTCCAATGTATATACCCAAGCGCCAAATGTTTCCAAACAATCGCGACACAGGACCGGCGCGTCCTGTGGGAAACATCTCTGCCAAAATATAGAATAATTCAGCGCTTGGGTATAAATGCAACAACTTGGGGGCAACAACAATTCGTTTACTGTGAAATCAGTGTATTCTCTCTTCTTCCTAAAAGTTATTGTTCTGTCGAGCTCGTCTTGCTTCAAAAAATATGGAATGGATCTTGGGGATTTCCTTGTAGAGAAGTACAGTATAACGAAAATCCTAAAGAAGCAGCTGCTCATAAACTTTGGGAGACAATATTCGTCTCGGCCCAATCTCCAAGTTGCTTGTCTTTTACTGAAAGACACACAAGTAAAGATAGACAGGATAAAACGTTCAGATTTTTATTAGATAGCGGAGTTATTACAAAAATCCCCCCCGAGAAGAAAATAGTTATGGTTGATAAAAATAACTTAAGAAACCACGTCTTACATGGCGATATATTGATTACGTATTTTGGGGTGACTAGTTGGCCCGGAGCAAGTAGTCCTAAAATCGGTATTAATGAGGAAGTTGTTAAGGTAGATAAACCCAATATAGAGTTTGTTCTGCTGTAGCAAAGCGACAAAAATAGACATACACTTTGGCATCGACATTCTGGTTACCTCAGCATGACCTGGTGTTGCACTTAGTATATGAATTGGCGGGAAAGGTTTTCGACAAGAAAATATATGTAAAAGAAGCGACAAAAAAGATGAAAGAAATTGCAGAGACACTACAAATAAAAATTCAACTATCACTTTCGCGTCCAGACGCATACGCATTTGTTGTCAGAAAAATTAGGCGGAATTAAAAATAACTTGAATGATCTCTCTCTCCTCGGCTATAATCCACTTGTTTGCTGCTGTGCGAACGAGGGCTGGAACGCGGTTACAAGCAACGCTCCGGCCCTTTTTGGTTAGTGATGTCTTTTTGAACATGACTTTTCTCCTTTTTAAGTGTTCATTGTTACAATATTAGGCTTCCATTCATGTCTGTCTAGCCATAGGATTTAATGTCGGCGAATATCTAGCCTTGACGATAAATCCTTGCTGTATTGAGACAGACATAAATGGAATGTTAATAACAATGGCGCCCTGCCATCAACGCGATGGCGTCGAGTGAGGGATTTACTTCCCCCACCGACGACTTCATATAGCAACAAACAAATTAAATGTAAAACAAAAGCAAAAAGCGTAGAAAACTACACACAGAAACCGGATGCCTTAAGGGGCACGTCCGGTTTGGGAGGAGCGACCGCAATAATGTGTCCTGTCTGCTCTCGGAAGCGTAATAATTTCAATCACATTAGAAATATACGAGAATGTTAATAATATGCGCGATGGCGCCGATGCGAAAACTTTTATAAGCCCAACAATCAAAACAAAGATATTTTTCTAATAAATGAGTGTGTTAGAATCGGAGACGGTAGACTAAAATGGATGGAGCAGAATGGATTTTGTTCGAGCCATCGGGATATATGGAGACACAACCGGAGTCCAGGTTTCGTTGATCCTTACAGACGGAAAAAAACTCACAGACACGACGTCGTTGTATTTACCGTATCCTCGGGATATGCATCAACGACTAATGCGACTGAAAAACGGTGAAAATACAGATAATAACTTTGTTCGTGCATTAGACTATGAAATTTCAGATTGGTTTGTACAAGTAAGTCGGATTCTCATTGAAAGAACAAAGCAATTTCCAACAATTGTAGGATTGTATGGGCAGTCAGTTCCTCTGAATAACACTATTTGTCAATTCGGATCATCTCGAGTTCTGACCTCTGAACTGGGGATTCCCGTTGTTTATGATTTTCATAAAACTGATGCGCTGGCTGGTGGGAATGGGTGTTTTTTACACGCTCCTTACTATCGTGCAGTAACGGATCGTGCTGTTGACCTTGGATATATTAAATCTCAATCGGCCATCGCAATAATAAATGTATCAGATGTCTCGCGCATAACTGTTTTAGCAAACGATTGCGATCCAATTATGTTCGACGCGGGACCGGGTTTAGCGTTGGTTGATGAGTTTACTCAAATTGCATTTCAAAGCGATGACCTGTACGGAGATATAGCAAGCAAGGGGGATGTTCGCGGAAACCTTCTTGTTCAATTAGAACGCGAATTTTATAGGATCCCGATGCCAACTAACGTTTGTGATTTGAAAAATTTTCTATCATACGTTAGGCTTCTCGACCGAAGTCAGCCAATCGACTGTGTTGCAACCCTTACAACTTTTATAGTGCTTCTAATTGAGCGCTCTTTAGCGTCATATGCCAACGTTACACTTGCCATTTTAGCTGGACGCGGAGTTAAAAATTCATTTCTGAAAACTCTTCTTTCAAGTTCTTTTCGCCTGACTACACCAAGTTCAATATTTTGGGATGATCAGTTTGAAATGCCAGAACAAGCAGCACTAAATGCTGTACGTAGATTGCATTCCCTTGCAATCTCGTATCCAACGACGACGGGAGCGTCTTTAGTCTGTGGGCGAATTAAGCGTGCTAAACCGCAAGTTGAGGATGCATGAGATCAATATAAACTTCTTGCGAAATTGGAGGCATTTACCTAACGAGTTTACCCCACTGCTGCTTTTTAGGGACTTTACGCACGTTTGCTTTACGTTCTTTGGCGGCATTATCAGCAAAATTGACATCATAAAAACCATTGGAGCTCGCATTAAAACTCGCTATCTACACATTCCTGATTTTTCAATCGAGCAAATCGCTTTATCCGGACAGTGCTTTAGAATAAACAAAGTGCAGCCAGAAGGCACGGGCAAAGCAATGTACTGCAACCGAATAAACACGCTGCTGGAGAAGCATGGCACGAAGTGCATGATTGGAGATGTACTTTGGGGCGTACATGCATTAGGACAAGAGCTCCTGATTATTCAACATTTAGACGGCACGCACAAATTTTGCTGTTCAGAAAACGAGTATAATTCTGTTTGGATTCCATATTTTGATATCAACCGTGATTACGCAGAAATAAAACGCAGGATCCTTGATTTGAATGATCCATATTTAGCCGAAGCAATAAAATTCGGATGGGGCCTTCGCATTCTTCAACAAGATGCATGGGAAGTCCTAATTAGCTTTATTATTTCGCAACGGAATAATATCCCTCGTATCAAAAAGCTCATTGAGAACTTATGTTTGAGCGCCTTTAGAGAATCATGCACCAATCCAATAATAAATTCCCCCGAAAATGATGAAGCACGTAACAATAATTTTCTAGCACCGTTTCCATCCCCGCACGTTTTAGCACAACGTTCTGACGAATTTTTTACGCAAATAGGCTTAGGGTACCGCGCCAGATATGTAAAAGCTGCAGCAATTGCGGTGTCTAACGGTGAACTTGATTTATTGCGCGTGCAGCAAATGCAAGCCTGCGAAGCAATCGACTATTTAAAGAAATTCTCAGGCATAGGCGACAAAGTAGCCCATTGCATCGCACTTTTTGGATTGCGCAAACTTGATGCATTTCCGCGAGATGTTTGGATTAATCGGATTATTGCAGAACATTACAATGAGGACCTTTGTCTTAAGCCCATTCACGATATAGCAGGAGTTGCCCAGCAATATATGTTCTTCTTCGAGCGTGAACAAAACCGTACCCGGGAGCTTTAGAGAAATGCGGAAAGAACGCATGACCCGGAAAAACAACAACTCAACAAAAAGATTATGCACAGTCATTTGCGCACCGATTCATGCCGACGTTTGGTCGAAGTATTAATTCAATTCTGCCCCGAGATGTTGCCGGAACCAGTGCTCTAGTGCTAGCATGTAGTATCGGCACGTTGCAGTACGCATAATTTGCTCTCTGCAACGTTTATATGTGAATATTTGATTTCCGTGAAAACTTAAAGTCTAACTATATCAAAGTCAAAGCTCGTCGCCGTAAAAGTCTTTTCTGCTAACAGTTCTCCAGCGGCTAGCCACTCGAGGAACGCGCCTCCACCAGTGCACACGTGAGAAAATTTATCTGCAACGCCAAACTGAGCCAGTGCGGCCAATGTATCCCCTCCTCCAGCTAAGCTAAACGCTTTTGAATCGCAGATGGCTCGAGAAACCTCCTTTGACCCAGCATCAAAAGGCGGATGTTCAGCAACGCCCAATGTTCCGTTCCAAACAACAGTATTGCAGCACTTTGCCAGATCGCTCCAAGCCTTTGCTGTAATTGGGCCAATGTCAAAGGCGCTGAAGTTTGATGGAATAGACGATGCGTCGACAAATTTATGAGGAGAATCCAAATCATTCGCAATAGCAACATCACGGGGTAGTAAAATTTTTCCAGAAAAAATATCTAACAATTCCTTCGCTTTTGGCACATAATTTTGCTCAAAAAGCGAGCATCCAATAGGTTTTTCATATGCGGCGAAAAATGTATGAGCCATTGCTCCACCAATTGCCAAAAAATCGACTTTGGGAAGCAAACTTTCCAAAATTGGAAGTTTGCTCGAAATTTTAGAGCCGCCGATAATTGCTAAAAATGGGGATTCCGGGTTTTTTAATCCACGCGTTAACGCACGCAATTCGGACTGAAAATGAAAACCAGGATACGTTGGAAGGTATTTTGACACTCCAATAACGGAAGCATGCGCCCTGTGGGAACAAGAAAAAGCCTCATTTATGAACAAACTTCCCAGCGATGCAATGCGTTGCGCCAATTCGTCACTGCACTCTTTTTCTCCTGGCCAGAGACGGCTATTGTCCAAAAGTATAAGCATTTCTTGAGGCGCGTCGTCGATTTTTTGCGGTAAGCGTTCGTCAAATAAATCAAGTAGTAATATGTCGCGTCCCAGGTAGTGCTTCAGCTCGTCGAGGATTTGTGCAAAAGAAAATTGCTGATAATCATTTTCTCCTTTTTTGGGATCCCGAAAGTGAGATGCAAGAATCACCCGACGTATCGAAAAATATTCGACGGTTTCTTTTATTGCCAAAATTCTGGTCGGATCTGAAATTTTTCCGTTTTGTACAGGAACATTAAAGTCGACACGAATAATGACGTTTTTTGCGGACATAGACCTACCACCGAAAATTGATAAAGCGAAAAACAACACGATCGTATCAAAAAAAGCAGAAAAGACAAACGCAGTGTTCTCATGAACGATTCATATCGGGGGTGTTTTCACAAATTATACGATGAAATTTATCCTCAACTGATCTATTAAGAATTGCGGCTCGGAAGAAAAGGCAACGGTGTTTTATATCATCGTTTGTAGATCTAGTAAATATACCGTTCAAGATTTTACATAAAAATGCGAGAGATTTGTCTCTGTCGAATTTAATAGCAACATCGAAGGCAGTATCAAATGGGGACCAAGCAGTATCAGTCTGGATAGAGTTCCGTTTACATAAGAGATTTAGGAGTTGATCCTCCGGTAAAGATGAGCCAATTTTATCAGCAAGTTTTTCAAGAAAATCTGGCGGGTTTTCCAACGAAGCGGCATAATGCAAAAGTGTGTCACCCACAAAGAGTGGCCCATCTGCTCCTACGGGATCTGGCAACTTTAATATGTCAACTTTATTTTTGGGGTCAACGTTACACCACTCACTCATAATAGATTCGTACGTTGTTCGTACATCGGGGCTCAAGTAGTCAAACATTGAGAACTGTTTTATAGCCTTTTGACAAAGGTTACGATAACGCTCCTCGTGCACACTATACGGAAAAGGGAACAAAGCAAATAATTTTGTTAGTATACTTGTAATTTCTTGGTCTGTGTATGTCCCACTCGAGGAAATAGTTTGAATCAAAGCTTTTACAAAATTGTAAATACTCAAATCCGATGGTTTAAATGGTTCGAGCGTTAATGCTTTTATGCGCCAACTAACGTTAGATGTACGAACGCAATCTAGAATTTTTTCAATATCTCTATTTCTCTTTAAAAAAGTGCTCGCTGCCGTCAAGATAACCCCCAAAAATACTCCGGATAAAGCCACTTTGTTTGGTAATAAAAAAGAATTATCAAATTGCAATACGTCTGATGCTACTTCTGGAGTATGGCACAGTGATTGTGAAATTAGATTCACTTTTATAGGGTAAGGAATGTTCCTTTTTATTAGTTCACGTGCATATTTCCAGCCATACCTTCCAATCTCGATAAAACTTTGTAAGCTGCAATATTGTATAAAATCTTGAGACCTATTGGTATCGTTGAATATGTCATAGATAATGCATTGAAAATTAATCAAGTCACCTTTCCCGAGAGCAGTAAATACTCTACGTATATCATCAGTTTTGTTCAAGGATGAGTTATTATTGTCATCATCTTTCGTTGGATCCAAATATTTCCATTCTTGGTACGCTTGACAAGGAAGAATATTATCTAAAATATCTTGATTTGGATAAAAACAATTCACTATGCCCTGTCCTTCAGATTCGATTGCGTACAATAAATCAGAGGGTTTGTTAAATGTTTTCTTTCGAAAAAATCCACTGTCAACATGTATTATGTGCGTATCTTTTGATAGACCAAACAGCTCATTCAAATTAAAGTTTAGGTGTTTTTCCCACTTTGAGCCTGTATCTTCTCCAGGGAACCAGGTATGTTGCCTAAAAAAATAGTCTTGAAAATGCTTGCCAGACTTGAATACATCGGTCCAGCTGTTGCCAGATGATCTCATAGCGTAAATAAGTTCACTATGTCTATCTGTTATAGCGAACGTGTTACCGTTTATTTGAACAGGAACTTGTCCGATAATCGTTAGCATTTCGCAAGCGTCTGTCCAGTGTGTAGCCTTTTCGCCATTCCGTTCAAGCAACGCAATGATATATGTAGAAATGATTCTAGCTATACCACCGTCATCTTCTAGTAAATCTGTAATAGACAGTGTACTACTAGTTCTCATTCGTTCGTTGCGTGCATATACTTCAAAAACGACAGATCCAAACCCATTTTTTATAAGATATGCGCATGCTTTAAGTATGTTTGGGATAAAATTTGGAACTCTTTTTAACTCATTTAACTTGTTGCATATGATCTTCTGAATTTCATTCTCTGTGTTAGAGAGTAATGGGTAGTATACTTTTATAAAGTCAGACTTAGTTGCGTTCATAATGCTGTAATTGTGAAAGTTTCCATAAAAAGCAGGATTATTAGCATAGCCAAAAAGCATCCAGTGAAAGCAGTGCGTAGATTCGTGCAAAACTGTACTACTTACTAAAGTAGGAAAGTGAAGATTAATGTAATGCTTGTTTCTATTCTGCAAGGCGCGATTATTCTTATCAGCAATTGATAAGATGGTAATGCTTGTCGTCCCACAGCAAAAAGCTTGAAAATCGTCATTGTTTATTATATTCAGAGTGAGTAGTGTCATGACTCGTTGAAATCCTGTACTGCTCCCCAACACTTCACGTAGCATTTCCTTGAATTTTACTTCCTCTTCGTGGGACAGGTATTCCAAGTTAAAGAGCCTATTTGTGTTATGAGCTACACAAATATTGATCAGCTCTTCGATTTCTGTACCTGTTAGGTCTGAAACACGACGGTCTTTTTTAAATGCGTGTCCGCCGTATCTTCTTAACAAATATCTTAAATTTTCGAAATTAAGCGGCTGGCTCGTATCTTCAACAGCCACTGCTGCAATTTCTTCTGTCAACGGGAGAAAGCATTCGGCATAACTTTTAATTGATGGCCACGAAATATCTACGTGCATTACTCCGTTTCCATCTTCGCGAAAACCTAGTTTTTGGCCAATTCTACTCAATAAAAACATGCTTGCGATGTAAGAATTACGCATTGCCGACGGATCGAATGATATGCTTGGATTTACTGATGCAAGTGCATCCAGCTCTCGTTTGTTTTTGTTGTAAAATTGTTGGGAAAGATCGCAATACTCTTCTACTGTAAAGCAACATCTATCTCTTGATACTGAATTTAGTTTAATGCTTGAGGATATTCGAGCGAGCTGAGATGAATGGACATTGCATGAATAACTTAGCAAGGCAATCGAACAGAGAAGAAACCTATGTTGTCGAAGCGTTTTAATGGAAAGGAATGAGCCTAGAGATGATGGAGTAAATTGTAATAAATTTAAGTTGGGGGCGGAACGCGATTCGCCAGTGAGTTCTGTGTTCTGAAGACTGCGATTTTTTGATGTTGTATGCAATAGGCCGATACGCATAATCCTTCCCCTTTTTTGATAAAAATGTAAAAAAAAGTAATTAGTTAATTTTTTTAACCGAGAAACTTAGGTATTGACCTAAATACGCAGCTAGTCTATATTCTAAAGTATACACAACAAACAGTAAAAAAAGTATTAATACGAAGATATATACGGAACTAAAACGTTGATAACATTCCATTATTGTCTAATATGCAACACCATTCAACGGGCAATATAGACAAATATTAGTGAAACCTTAATATTATAGCTAAGCACATTGAATGCGCCCCAAGCATGATAACGCGGCTTTAAATTAAAGTTCTATCATGCTAGACAATATAGGTAATGCTACAAAACAAACATAATGTATATTTATATAACTCATTATGTTTGATTTAATTTTCGACGTAGAGTGATTTCTCTCTGCAATTTATGATAGGATTCAATCCCATTCAACGAATTGAATGGGTATCAGGCAACGAACGAGTAATCTTTTGGCGTTTGGGGAACCTCGCAAAGTTTACGATTCGTACAGCTTTGCAGCCTTGTCTATTAGCTGCAGGGCTTCTTCACGTGGGCGCTGGAAAATATTTCTTCCAATGATAGATCCAGTTCCACCTCCCTGCCGAACAATCGAGATATCGTCTAGCACTTTGCTTGCGTCCTTCGTCGAACCACCCGAAAAAATAACAGCACGTTTTCCATTAAAGCAGCAATTCATCACGTGCTTGACTCGGTCCGCGGCAGTGTCCATTTTCACATGCTTATATGACTCGACAGAATCTGCACGTGCAATGTGCTCTTGCGGAAGATTTACCTTAACAATGTGAGCGCCCGCCAAACAAGCCATGTGCGCACTGTACGCAATTGTATCTAGGGCCAAGCGTGGATCATCTGCGCTCGCAGCCTTGTTTCCATATACATCCGAAGAAACGGCTGTTACACCACTTCCACGGGGATATGCCCAAACAACTGTGAACAAGCCGCATTC
>JAISCJ010000036.1 GCA_031265645.1 Holosporales bacterium
TTCATAAAGTGGATAAAATGATTGCTTTTTAAGTTAAATTTTGCAAAATATAGTTATTCCAGTTACGCTTTATATTTAAAATGACGCGAAATACAGTACTAACGAAGCAATAATAAAAATGCTAAAGATACGAACATGACACTATCAAATCTGTCTGCTAGGCCGCCATGCCCTGGAACAAGGTGACTCATGTCCTTCACTCCAACAGCTCTTTTGGCAGCAGATTCGATCAAGTCACCAATGTGCGCACATACTGACATTTCTCCTGCAATCAAGGCGCAATGCCATGCTGATTCTCCAACGAGAATAGTTCCCAAATAACTTCCGACAATCGTTGCAACAGCCGTGCCCCCAATGGCCCCAGACCATGTTTTTTTGGGGCTAATTTTCGGAGCAAGTTTTGGTCCTCCAATAATTCGTCCTAAAAAGAACGCTCCAGTGTCTGTCAGCCAGATGCACAGGAACATGAATAGCACGAAATTTCTGCCAGCCGATGAATGCATGTCTGCTAATGATAAGAATGATAAGAATGCATATACAAGGCCATCCGCCGTTCTGTCTCTATCTTTGACATCGTGTTTGTGTGAATATTTCGAACAACAAAATAATTCATATACAAAAAAGACGCCACCTAAACTAATGAAGAATATATCACATAGTCGATGAGATGTTATGCCTATTAAAAATAATGCTCCGATTGTAGCTATTACTTTAGAGTATCGCGCCCCGGTTGCTTGCAGCCACTCCCATGCGATTCCGCCAAAAAGGGCTGCAACGAAAATACGGAAAACTAATCCACCAATGTATATTGATGCAACGGTCAGCAATACAATAACGACTGCACTGATAAATCTTTGTACAAGTTCTCGGATCTGAGCTTTTGGCGCGCAACAGAAGCTCATGCGCGTTCCTTTCCAAAATTTCGAGGACGACGCCTGTAATCATCAAGTATTTGTACAAAACTGTCCACAGAAAAGTCCGGCCAAAATTCTGATGGAAATGCGAATTCTGTGTAATCCAAATGCCATAGCAAAAAGCCGCTAAGGCGAAGTTCGTTTGCGGAGCGAATCAATAAGTCTGGTGCTGGAATTCCATTCAAATCTAAGTGTTCGTGAAACTCATCCAAGGTAATGTGTTGAAATTCTGAATTTGATCGCTCTGTAAAGCTTTCTTGCGATGTGGTTGCCGTGGCTTGCGTGATTTGCTGCGTAGAGTTACTTGCACAAAATAACTCTGTTACTCGCTTCCTGAAAAGGGTGTTGGTGGCGCGCAGAATTTCATCTCGTCCGGAGTATGCCACTGCAAAAACAAGAACAATTCCAGGGTTATCTTTTGTTTCATCTACCAACTGTGCCAATGCTCGCTGCAACGCATCCGGAAGGTACGACGTGTTTCCAATTATTCTTATCTTGCATCCATGCGCCTTGATCCGTTCTGAAAAATTGCCAATTGCAGCAAGCGCAAATGCAAAAAAACTATCAAGCCACAAACCGCTGCGTTGGCGCACGTTCTCCAATGACAAAAGGTAAAACGTGAGGTATTTTATGCCAATTTCGGTTGCATACGTTGCCATTTCTTCAACAACGCGTATGCCAGCTTTGTATCCATCCAACGAAGGTAGCCCACGCGCGCGTGCCCAACGAGTGTTCCCGTCAGGAATAAACGCTACATGTTGAATAGGAATAGGCTCCACCTTTTTTGTGGCGGATAAATTCATTGCAGAGTCACGCACTATTGCATCCATGGCATCGTATTGGGACATCGTTACTTCCCCGGATTGTATCAAATCGGTTCTACGGCTCCCACCTGAAATTTCAATAGATGTTCATTGCAGGGCGATTTTCTAGAAATACTGTAATTGTTTTTCGTACTTATTTATCCTATCAAAACCCATACAATTAAGGTAACTTTTTCTAAAATATTCGCAATTCATTCGTGTCTCATTATACTTAGCGCAGCATCAATACATATAGAGAAAATGTATGGATTTCCTCGCCTTACTGTAAAATTTTCTCTAATAGTATGATTCTTCACATAGTGTAATTTATTCTCAACAAACCAATGGTCCCTAATACAACTTGCTAATTCGTATATACTAGTTCTCTAGCTATAAGGATGATTGCCCAAAGAGGGTACTCTTTGCCATTGAACTCACGAACGTCGTAGATAGTCTTTAGTAAAGTTATTAATGAGGATTACATATGTTCCTCGATTGGGATAAAAATACTAAAAGATTAATACAATGGTTGGTGTCTTTTGACAACTATAATATTGCTATGAATCCGCCCTGGTCAGATACATAAAGGTTCGGTTTCATTACTTCGCCTAAAGACTGAGGGTTAACCAATTCCAAGTAGCACATTGGTGCGAAACAACCTTTTTTTTCGTTGATCCGTCCTTGAATTTTTGAAAAGGTTAAACATCGGCTTTCTGCGTTCAGGTATCAGGTGAGCTCATTTCAGCAGATGATAATAGATTTGCAGCAGTTTTGGGCCGATTATGGGTGCGTTATTTTGCAGCCATACGACATGGAGGTTGGAGCAGGCACGTCTAGTCCCGCGACATTGCTGCGAGCCCTTGGTCCAGCTGTTTGGAATACCGCATATGTTCAACCATCGCGTCGCCCGAATGACGGACGATATGGTGAAAATCCGAATCGATTGCAGCAATATTACCAGTTTCAGACATTTATTAAGCCCGCGCCTGTGGATTCGCAAGAATTGTACCTCCGCAGCCTTGAAGCGATCGGCTTAGACATTACCCAGCATGACATCCGCTTTGTTGAAGATGATTGGGAAAATCCTTCTCTTGGCGCAGCAGGGCTCGGTTGGGAAGTTTGGTGCGACGGTATGGAAATTACGCAATACACGTATTTTCAGCAAGTCGGAGGAATTGAATGCGAGGTTGTACCAGTCGAAATTACCTATGGATTAGAACGCATTGCGATGTTTTTGCAAGGCGTTAATAACTGCTTTGACATAAATTGGAACGGGAAAACGGGCGACGAAAAGTTTTCGTACAAAGATGTGAGCTTTCGGCAAGAGGTTGAATTTTCAAAATATAATTTTGAATTGGCCTCCGGCGAGCTTTTGCTTCGGCACTTTAAGGACTTTGAGCAAGAATGTGCGCGCCTGCTTCGCAATGGAGTGGTTTTACCTGCCTATGAGCAATGCTTGAAAGCCAATCATTACTTTAACTTGCTGAACGCCAGAGGCTTGATTAGCACAATGGAAAGAGCCGGTTACATATCTAGGGTGCGTGCGATGGCGAAGAGCTGCTGTGAAGCATTTTTAGGGGGGTACTAAATGAAACAAACATTCTTTTTTGAAATATACAGCGAGGAAATCCCTGCAAGAATGCAGAAGTTTGTAATTCCTCACGCAAAGGAAATTATTGAGCCGCTCATTTCAAATATTGAACATGGCGATGTGAGCGTATTCTGTGCGCCGCACCGTTTGTGCGTATGTGTTGCCGATGTCGAGGAATTTACGCAGTCCAGTCTCGTTCAAAAACGTGGCCCTCGTGTGGATGCTCCGGCGGCGGCAATTGATGGATTTTTGCGCGCCAATGGGATCGCTCGCGAAAATTTGGTCGAGGTGAACGGCTACTTTTTCACGAATATAACCTCGCTAGCGGTTGCTTTTGCTGACACAATCCCCGAAATCGTAAAATCCTTTATTTGCGCTGTATCTTGGCCGAAATCTATGCATTGGACGATATCTGCGCATGATGACGTCACGGGGGTCACACAATTGCGATGTTCGCGTTCTTGGGTGCGTCCGGTTCGCTCGTTGTTGTGTATGCTTGGCGAAAAGTGTATTCCTTGCCGAGTAGACGATTGGGGAATCCGCGCGAAAAATGTTACGTATGTGGCGTCCACAAGCGGCGCAAATGTTGAAAAACAACCGGTTGCCGTAAATTCGCTTGAGCATTACTTAGAAATTTTGGCGGCTAATTTTGTAATAGTTGATTACGAAGCAAGACAGCGTGCCGTTGTATCCGCATGTCAGGAAGCCCTTAATGGCAAAGGAGTTGAGCTGGTGCCAGACAAAGCGCTCCTAGACGAGATAACAGGGCTTGTCGATTATCCGTTTGTCGTCGTGGGTAAAATCGAAGACGAATTTATGCACTTACCAGCAGATGTTTTGCAGACGTCTATGCGAGTGCACCAAAAATACTTTGTGACGAGGCGCATAGGCGACCAAACAGGTTCAATTGCGCCATATTTCGTTGCAATATCCAATCGCCCTCAAAATGAAATAACACTTCGTGGTTTTGAGAACGTATTGCGGGCACGTCTTAGCGATGCGCTGTTCTTTTACAACGAAGATTTGAAGGCTCCTTTGGAAGATAATTTGTCAAAATTGGACAATATTATTTTTCACGAAAAGCTAGGCAGCCTCGGGCAAAAAGTTAAGCGATTGCGGCGTCTTGTTCCGGATTTGGATCGAAGCGCAATGTTGTGCAAATTGGATCTTGTTTCAAATATGGTCAACGAATTTAATGAGCTACAGGGGACCATGGGAGCACACTACGCGTCAGTGCAAGGCGAGTCGCAAGATGTTGTGCGCGCAATTGCTGGGCACTATAAAGGGCACGGGGATAGCTTGCCAGACGGGGGCGCGGCTCTCGCGATTGCGGACAAACTTGACACGCTCGTAGGATTTTTGAGCGTTGGGATAAAGCCAACAAGTTCGAAAGATCCATATGCACTACGGCGAGCGGCCCTTGGGATTATCCGAATATCTATAAATTGCTTGCAATTGGATTTGGATGCAATGGTCCTAGCCGCAATTGCGGGATATTCGGAGATTATTTCGGTTAATCCAGATGATGTATATCAATCCGTAAAAACGTTCATATACGAAAGATTGGCTGTTTATTTGAAAGACCAAGAATCATTTAGGTACGATGTTGTACAAAGCGTGTTGGATTTTGCGTTTTCAACGGATTCATCTCTTAACATAAAGGATATATATGTAAGAGTTTGCGCGGTGCAGCATTACCTTGAAAGTGACGGCGGCGACTTCATGCAATTGTTTACGCGAATTAACGGCTTAATTCGTGATGTGACTGCGACCGACGTTGACGACCGCTTATTTGAGGATCCTACAGAAGCGCAGGCTTACGCGGAATTGAATAGTTTTCCGGAAGATTCTTTTGCATGCACAAATGAACGTGGTTATGTAGAGTTTATGCAAAATGTTTCAAAGCTTCGCCCCGCGTTCGATCACATGCTGGATGCTGTGCAGGTAAATTGTGAAAACTTGGCTGTTCGAAAAAATCGCCAAGCATTACTTGTTAGGGTTCTGCTTTTGTACAGGGCTATTTCGAATTTTTCAAAGATTGAAATATGTTAAAAGAACCTAGACGTCAATGCTGCTCCACTTTTTTTGGAAAATGTTTGCCTAAAATTGTATCTCCAGTATGTCGGAAAAATGGATTTTTTTCTGCTGGACTTGTCTTGGATTGGGGCAACATTGTAGGGGATAAATACTCCAAAGAATGTCGTCCTGTTCGGATCTCGGGCATTCCACCACGTTGCTGCCTTTATGTTGGCGCGTCTAGGTCTGCGGCTGTCCAGCTTGTATACGTTGTTCCGCAGCTTTTGGAGCGGATTCGACAGTATTTTGGGAAAAATATTATTGAGACGATCCGGTTTGTTGATTACGAAATTCCGGAGAATCCCTCATTTGAAGCTACGCGCCCACGACAACGCAAAGCCTTTTCTATAGTTGACTCCAGTATGACGATTCCCGAAAACTCAGGGATGTACCCGCCATTAGGAGATGCTCTGAATCGTTTGGCTTTTGCAATAGAAGCGGAGGCACAAGAGAATGCTTTTAATAACAAAGCGGTACTTCACGACAACGTGGCATAGTTGCGTGTTAACTACTACACATCGTTCTGTTTTTTCGAAGGCTTGTCAAATCGAAATAAAATCAGCCATAATGAAATCACAGATACGTACAACGGTGTCATGATGGCAGACATTTGACTAGCACAAAGTATTAGTTCTTGTATAGAGTCTTTTGAGAATTCTCTTGATACATTGCGAGCCGCAGTAGCGTTTGATGACAAAGTTCTCTTGCTTGAAAAATTAGAGCAGCAAGCGGCTAATCCGTCTTTGTGGGACGACGTTTCGCATGCGCAGCAGTTGTTGAAAAGACGCGCAACAGTGCAAAATGTCGTAAACCAAGTGCAGAGTTTGACCCAGCGCTTTCAGGAGGCACGCGAGCTGATAAAGCTTGCAAAAGAAAGTGATGATCAGGCTTTTTATGATGAATGTGTTAACTCGCTTGTCGAGTTGAAGTCTGAAATATATAAAGCGCAGGTTATATCCCTCCTTTCGGAAGACGCCGACGAAAATAATTGCTTTTTGGAAATAAATTCAGGTGCAGGAGGCACGGAAGCACAAGATTGGGTCGCGATGTTGGCTCGAATGTATTCGCGATGGGCTGAAGACCGCGGATATAAGTGCGAGAT
>JAISCJ010000045.1 GCA_031265645.1 Holosporales bacterium
TTGTCAGAGCCGTACACTGTTCAAAAGCACCGCCACGAATGATTTTAGCAGCAGGGAAAGATGCTGTTTGTAGGGATTTGCAGGAATAGAAAGCGCGCTCCCAAATTGTTTGTGCCGCAGCGAAGGATGCTGTAGTTACGCCGGTGTACTGAAATGCGCGATCATTTATTGTTTGTACAATAGGAAATGATGTAGTTGTTAGAGAGCTGCAGTAAGCGAATGCATCGTGCCCAATGCTTGTCACAACAGGAAATGATGCGATTGCTAGGCTGATGCAGTACTGGAATGCGCCGGATTCGTCATTCTTATCTATCGTCGCGTCAATTGTTACTGCATCAGGAATTGATACAGCGGTTAAATTGCAGCAATAGCGAAAAGCATTAGGCTGAATGACCGTGGCTTTGTGAATTATCACATTCACAAGGCTGCCTGGGTGATCTGTGTCCGTACCACAAAATGCTTCAGCGGCAATGGTGCTATCGCCCCAGTTCATAGCAATTAGGTTCTGCAATTGTTTATAAGTCTTCACCAAAGTCGATAGTTGTGTGCGCTGGTCGATGCTTAGTGCTGGGCCATCAAAGAACGCAATGGTTTTTAGATTTGTGCATGCCGTAATGTCAAATTTGGGATAGTTTAAAACCAAATACAAATGCTCAATATTCGCCAGCGTTGACGTTGATGGCATGCTGTTTTCGTTAAGCAAAACCAGCGTATTGGGCTGTGCTCGCAAACTTTCAACGGTTTGCCCTGTTTCTATCAAAAAATCAAAAAACTCTGGAAAAGTTGAATGATACCCTGAGTATTCTAATGCGAGTGTTAACGGAATCATTGTTCTTTGAACGGAGACAAACATGTCGTCTAAAAATTTTTTGACTGCGTCTACATTTTCGGCTACGGCTTCGGTAAAATTTGTACTATTCTGTGGGCCGAACCTGATTATACTTGCGGTGCTGTCCATCGCGCTCTTTGCTATGTCGAGGGATGCCTTTAACGTTGTCGTCGCGAAGGCGGAATATGATGAACTTATGATAGCAGAAGCCAGCGCGTAAAAAGTATGTTTAAAGCAAATCGACTGCCCGAATAAAAATTTTGAAAGATATTGCTGCATGTTCTGTTGTTAATATAATCAAGTCCTCACTAAATAATAGTACCCTGTCGCCAAGAAAAAAAAGAGCACCCCAGTAAACAACTGGCGAGTACATAAACGTAATCGAATCGAATGAACGCTGAATGTTCTGCAAAAAGAAAAGTTTTATAGCTAAGCTCCTTAAAAATGCACCGTGACAAGATCAAAAATCGCCTTGAAATCCAACATTTTGTGATCTTGTGGGTGGCACATTTTTTCAGGCGCTTAGCTATAGCGGATATTAAGCGAGGGCCAGGCCGACGCTGTGATGTTGTTTTTTTTGATAATATTTTTTGGAATCAGTTTCTAATGATTACCCCCTAGTGCGAAATCAAGCCGAACAATGCAAAAAAAATATGATCTGTAATTCTAGGCCTGATTTCCTACCCCCATCACTCCGTTTGTGGAGTTTTCTCAGCGTTTTAATGCTGGATAGTTTTTTGTATAGGAAGTTTGAGCAATTTCAGCACATCATTCATTTCCTTTATTTTTAAATATTACAAAAGCTGGCCCGTTTGCATACTCTACAGGCCAATCGATCTTTATATAAAAACGCGCCAAAAAAGCTACGCTTGCGCCCCTTTCAACAGGCTTCGAATTGATGGGCCTGCAGAGCAGCCACAATGCAGTACATTGTATATCGCATCAATTACAGGCGTTTGAATCCCAAAACTTCGCGCCATAAAATACGCAGGCTTTACAGAAGAAAATCCTTCTGCTCGAATTTTTTTTGAAAGCACGTCTATTGATTCTCCTCGCCCAACGCCTATTCCGAACGTTGTATTTCTAGATTCATCGCTGAAGCAAGTCATCGACATATCTGCAATGCCGCTTAATCCTAGCAGGGTCGTCGCTATTCCCCCGCATTTTTGCACGAATGTTATGATTTCAGACAATCCTTGGTCAAATATGACTGCTCTTGTATTTTGTCCCATGTCCAAGCCAGAAACAAAACCACATGCAATTGCCAATACGTTTTTTAACGCCCCCGCAACTTGTGTTCCTACAACGTCTCTATTCATGTAAATTTTAAACGATGAAGAGCCTATTAATGCCGCGACTTCCTTGCCAATATTCACATCGAAAGATGATAATGCAGATGCGGCAAATTTCCCGTGTGCAACTTCTTTTGCGAAATTTGGGCCAGACAACACACACAATTGATTCTCGAAATGAAGCTGAAGCTCTTCCGAAATCAAACGCCCCTGCTGAGCGGATTCGTTCCATACCAACCCTTTTGAACAAATTACGATTGGAACAGAACTGTGGATAAGCGTTTTGATTGCTCGCGCAGTCGATTCTGTGTACGGAGTTGGAATTGTCCAAAAAACTGCTTCTGCGCAGCTCATTACTTGAAACAGTTCGTCGTAAGCTTCAGTTCCCTCAGCCACTCCGTCTAAGCATGGCCCGATATTTAACTCTGGTGGCAGATCTACTGCCAATGTGGTATTTCGTCGCGTTTTTTTCAGAACATTTCGCTCATCTGGAAACGTTGACAGCAATGATACTTGACATCCCGCTCTATAAAGAGCCATTCCTAGCGCAGTTCCCCACGCTCCAGAACCCAGAACCACCACACTCTGATTTGTCATGTCGCGCTCGCTTGATTCATGCTATGCCTACTCCAAATTTATACTAATTGAACACTTTACTAACTTTTTTTCCCATTTTTTTGAAAAAATGAGACACCGACCCAAAAAACGATTTTCTTTTACGTCCATCCGCGTTTGGTTCTGATGACGTTCCAACAAATATTCCATGATTATTTTGTTCTGTTCCGCCGCGCGGCTCTCCGTTAATAACCGTTGTCCCCTGTTGCGAGCTAAATTCTTGCGTAATTGACGATTGAGTTGAGCTCGGCCCTTCTTCAGCCTTTAATTCTTGGTGCTTATCTTGTTTCGTCTTTTTTTTATCCTTATCTTTCTTTTTTTTATCCTTTCCTTCACCTTTTATCATCTTCTTCAAGTCATCATCTTCATCGATTCTGATTGCAACGAATCGATCAAATTTATCATGTTTTACTCGAATTGTTAGATAACGTTTCCCTGTTTTATATGCCTTTACTACGGCTTCATTAAAATCTCGAGCAAAAATAACTTGAACGCGATTTATCTCAGATATGACGTCGCCACTGACTATTCCTGCTTCTTCCGCCGCGCTGTCTGACTTGACGTTTGAGACAATGACACCTTTTTCCTCGCTTCCAAACGTTTTGTTTATAGATGAATCTGTGAGCGTCATTCCAAGTATATCTATGGGCTTATTGTCTGCAGGTGACCCACTTTGTGGTGCACCGCCATTGATTACATCAAAATCACCCAATCTTACTTCAATTACGCACTCTTTTAGTTCGTCATTTCCGCTCTTTCTTAACACAACAACTTTGTGGGTCGTGTCTACGCTAGCGTCTCCTACTGCACGTGATAATTTTGACTTTCCTGACACTTCAATATCATCAAATTTTACGATAATGTCGCCATCCCGAATCCCCGCTTTGCTTGCAGGTCCGTCTGGTTCAACACGCGCAACGATTGCCCCGCTCTTGTATTTTTTTACACCAAGTCCTTCAGCCATATCTTTGTCGAAATCTTGGACAGACACGCCAAGAGCTCCATGCTGAACTCGCTTGTCGTTTATTAACTGATTTACTACACGACGTGCGTTGTTTGACGGAATTGCGAATCCTATTCCAACGTTTCCTCCCGACGGAGTGATTATAACGGTGTTTATTCCAATAACTTGTCCTAGCATATTAACTAGGCATCCTCCGGAATTGCCCTGATTAATTTGAGCGCTGTGCTGAATGTAATCGTCTGAAAGAGACGCTCCAGAACTTGGGATATCTCGGCTCTTGGCAGAGACAATTCCGTGCGTAACCGTGTTTCCTAGCCCGAATGGATTTCCAATCGCGAGCACCCAATTTCCAACGTCTAGAGCTGTTGAATCCCCCCACTCAAGCGGCGTGACCAAATGCCGTAGTTCTTGAGGAATATCTTTCATTTCAATCTTCAATACGGCCAAATCTGTACGCGGATCCGTGCCGTGAACGACTGCGGGAATTTCCGTCTTATCACTAAGCAGGATTTTTACTTTTACAACGTTTTCCACAATATGGTTGTTGGTTGCAACATAAGCGTAGTCGTTGTCCACTTGAATAAAGAAGCCCGAACCTCCAACGCTTACACGCCTTGGCTGCGCATTAGCTCCAGAGAAATTTTTAAAGAACTCCTCAAATGGACTTCCATGAAAATTTCGTCCAAATTGTTCTGCTCTTTCGTCGGGCTTTTGGGTTTGAACGGCAACAATGCTCACAACGCTGTTTGTTACGCGTTTTACAACTAGAGAAAAACCATGCGAAACAAAATCTTTAACAAAGTTGCTGCATTCACAATTGTTTAGAGTTCCCGCTGGCTGGCAATGGCACGGCGGGATTTGTTGATTGGGGGCAACCATCTTTGTTCCACTTCCATCTGTTTCTTTCGAAGTCGCGTTTTCCCCTGAATGCGGGACTTCGATTACATCTATATTAGGCTCCAGTGATATCTCGTCAGAACTTGTTACCGAAAATGGAGTCAAACTTCCTAGAGGTAGGAAAAAAATAATCTTTTTTAGTGCTGACATAATCTCTCCAAAATCAAACGAAACCACAACTATTCTTTTTGGCACTCTCACCCTATACTGACCAGTATAACAAGAATGCGTAAACACTTTATAAAAAAAGGCTCGTAAATTCGAACATATTTCGCATTTAGGCATTCTAAATTTTGCAATCTTTCGAGAAGAAACTCCCAAGAATTGCCGCGAATGTTGCTCCAATTAGCTGAGCAATAGCAAACAGCAACAGCTGAGACAAAGCCCACCCACCATGGAAAATTGCAACGCCGAAGCTTCTTGCAATATTAAGTGAAGCATTTGTTACAGGAATTAGCAACATCAGCAAAACTGCCAACGTTCCACCAATTGCAATAGGAGCAAATCCTTCAGGTACAGACTTATTTGTTGCAAGAAGAATAACCAGGACGAGGACAAATGTTCCAATCATTTCTCCTAAAAATCCGGCTAAAAACGAACAACTAGTTGGGGAATGCTCTCCACCCATGCCTGTCAATGCTAATCCCTGCGAAACGTTTACATGTGGCGCTCCGCTGGCAATTACGAACAAAAGCGCACCAGCAAGTATTGCTCCAAATAATTGGAACAGGATATATCCTCCAATGTCTTTCGACGGGAACCGCTTTGCCAAACACAGTCCAAATGTTACGGCCGGGTTTAAATGGCAACCTGAAATACCACCAAAAATGTACGCGCACGCCGTAAGTGTTACGCCAAATGCTAAACTAACGCCCAACCAACCTATTTGGCCACCAGACAAGACTGCGCTGCCACACCCTAAAAAGACTAGCAGGAACGTTCCGACTAGCTCTGCTGCGTACTTTTTACACCCACTCATAATGAAACCTCAAAGAACAATATATACTCCCCACATGCTCTAATGTTGACATGTTTGAAAGAAAATATAAATAATAAAATCTACAGGCATTTTAAGCGATTGACAGGCATTTTAGCTCTAATGGGACCTAATCGTTAAGATATGACTGCTCAAGTTGAGCATCAAAGCAACAAAGCAACAAGCTTTTTCAGATTGAGAATATATCCAAGCGCAGAATGATTCACGATTTATGCTAAGAACTTTCCCGCAGAATGCGCTGCTCATAAATAGTTGTTGTTTTGAAACATTTTGCGTTTATGTATTGAATGCTTTTAAGGTACTCCACAGGAGTCCTAAAGCATTCTGGAAGACGAAAAACCGACTCACAGTAGATGAACATGCACTAAAATATAGACCCTTAGTAAAATGGGCTCATATTTGCTATAAAAGACCGTCGGAGACAATATTTTGGGGACATTTGTGTTTTTCAAGCGTGAAATTAGCACACCAAAGACAATCGGTGTATTAGTAAGCGGAGGAGACTGCGCGGGGTTGAATGCAACAGTTAGAGCGATTACTCACCATGCTACGAAGACGTTTAACTGGCGAGTAGTCGGTATACAGCGTGGTTACTGGGGAATGTGGGTCCGACCATTGCAAACGATCGAACTGACGCCAGATGTCTGCGATCATCAATGGGTCAGTTCCGGTGGGACATTTCTTAGAAGTAACAAAAATTGCCATCCTCCAACTTTTGCAGATGGTGGCAAGACGTATCCAAACATAGACGAAGCATTTTGTAATGCGTATAACGCCCTGGGGCTAAGTGCGATTGTAGTAATAGGCGGCGATGGAAGCTTTAATAAGCTCAACCAAATTCACGATTTCTACAATAAGACCAAAAAGAAAGGCGACCACAACGAGGTGAACTTTATCGCAATTCCAAAAACAATTGACAACGATGTTGCCTATACAGATTTGGCCATTGGACACGAAACAGCACTAGATGTTGTTGTAGAAGCGATCGACAATGTGCAATTTACGGCAGAGAGCCATGACAGGGTTATGGTTGTCGAAGTCATGGGACGTGATGCGGGACATATTGCTCTTAAAGCTGGAGTCGCATCAGGAGCGGACGCAATTTTGATTCCAGAGATTCCGTATAATATTGATGACTTGGCTAAACACATCGAGCACGTATACCAATCTCCACAGCGTCACGCGATTGTCGTGGTTGCAGAATCTGTAAAAACTCCAGATGGCGAAACGATGCGTGGAACGATTGGAGAAGAAGAACAGACTCGCTACCGTGGAATTGGAGAAAATTTGGCTGCACGTTTAAAGGAGCGTGTATCTGCAGACGTAAGATTTGTCTCCATAGGACACGTACAACGCGGTGGTCGCCCAAGAATCAAAGATCGCCTATTAGCGAATCGTTTCGGAGTCCACGCGGTAGATTTGATTGCCAAAAAGCAATTCAGCAGAGTCATTGTGGTCGTTAACGGAAAGATGGCGGATATCCATATATCCGAAGTCGCGAACACAATACAACGTGTAGATGTTAATGGCGAAATGGTTCACATCGCAAAATCGTTGGGAATTTACATTGGAAACGTATAACATTTAGGCCAACCTCATAATTTTGTATAGTTCGTATCAACGTAAGGCGCATTGAGCTATGATGAACTTAGGTAGGCCGGTTACGCGCCATCGCGAGGAATTATGTCAGGACACTCTCAGTTCAAAAACATCATGTATCGAAAAGGAGCCCAAGACGCCAAACGTGCTAAGGCCTTTGCAAAAATTGGACGAGAGATATTAGTCGCGGCCAAGATGGGAGGAGCAGATCCTCAATCGAATCCAAGGCTTAGAAGCGCACTTGCCGCGGCAAGGGCAGAAAATATGCCAAATGACAACGTTGCAAGGTTGATGAAAAAGGCGTCGGGCGAGGATAATACTGAGTCGTACGAAGATGTGCGATTTGAAGGGTTTGGTGTTAACGGTGTCGCTGTAATCGTCGAAGCGTTGACGGATAATCGGAATCGTACGGTCCCGGAAGTTCGGTCTACGTTTTCAAAATACGGCGGAAATTTAGGTGACGTTGGGAGCGTGAGCTTTATGTTTGACCACGTGGGAGTCATTACGCTTGCGAAGGATGTAGTCTCATTCGACGTGCTATTTGAGCGAGGAGCAGAAGCTGGTGCAGAAAATGTCGAAGAAACAGAAGACGCCTTTGTCGTCACAACCTCGGTCGATTTGTTTGGCGCCGTTCGGGATTTTTTGATGGAGAACATTCAAGAGCCACTTCGCTCAGAGATTGTGTGGCAGCCTAAAAATTACATTGAGTGTGATTTTGATGCAGTGAAGACTTTAATAAAAATGATCGATGTTTTGGAAGATAATGATGATGTACAAAGAGTTTTCACGAATTTTTCTTGCAGTGATGATGTGCAGCGCCAGATAGATGATGAGTTTGCATAACGAAAAAAACTGCGTGTTGAAAACGATGACTAAGTATAACAATTCATTTTGGTTGATCTCGGTTGTACTTTTTTCAACCGTTGCAACCATGATGATCACTGCGATCTTGCCTGCATATTTCAAGTCACTCCATTTAACATATGAGCAAGTCGGAAGAATTGAAGGGTGGTCCGCATTTATTGCGTTTTTTTCTAAATTCTTTGCGGGAATATGTTCCGATAGAATTCAAAAACGAAAACTGCTTGTTCTATTGGGCACGGGGCTAAATGTCCTGTCGAAAGCGACCTTTGCCCTAGCAACAGGGTTTGTCTCAATATTCGCCGTACAAGTGTGTGATCGCTTTGCAAAAGGAATGCGGTCATGTCCGCTTGATGCAATGATCTCGGACTCAGCTGGCAAACGAACGCGTCCCTACGGGCTAAAACATGTTGCGTTTTTCATCGGCAGTATTCTTGGAAGCTACATAACGTATAAGCTGCTAAACAACACTCAGATTGGCATTAAATCCATATTTAGCATCGCTACGATCCCTGCAATTTTTGCATTTTTGATTGCGTCAAATAAGTTGAAAGACGCAGAATCGAAAGAAGAAGAACCAAAAGTTTCACCGATCTTCGCAATAGCTAGCATTGATCAACGTTTATGGAAACTATACGGTGTGCTGTTTTTGTTAATGTTTGCTCGGTTCAGTATATCTTTCTTAGGCTTAAGATCAATTTCATTCGGCACACAAGTTGCTAGCATTCCAAAAATATACATATTATACGATTTCAGCGCCGCTTTTGCCGCGTTGATTTGGTCAGGCTTAGCATCAAAAATTCGGCAAGGCTTGTTATTTAAATCCGCGTTAGTCTTCCATATCATGGCCCATTGCATTTTGATGGTATCGCACCACTATTGGATGCTTTTTAGCGGCATTGTTTTATCTGGTGTGCATGCAGGAATGTCACAAGGAAGCATAATGTTCATGATTTCTTCGCATACAGAGCGGTACAATCGTGCAACGGCGTTTTCAATCTATTCATTAGTTGCAGGTCTTGGACTTCTTCTAAGCAATAGACTGGCCGGCAAGCTAAGCACCATAGACTCATCTCTCGCATTTCTGGGCGGTGCCACTTTTTGCGCGATTGCGCTGGTAGTTTTTATTCTACTGGAAAAAAAGCGGTAGCCTATTTCCAATGGCATAAATTTCGAATATGGCATTGGTCGCACTTGGGTGCTCTAGCCGAGCATATGTAGCGCCCATGTAGTACGAACCAATGGTTTACTCTATTCCAGAAATTTTGAGGAACAACTTTATATAAATCTTCATTTAATTTTTCCTTAGTAGCAGCATCCGATAAGCCTAACCGGTGCGAAATGCGAAAAACGTGAGTGTCCACTCCTATATCACCTGTGTCAGCCAATACGTTTAAAACGACACGTGCTGTTTTTCCGCCAACTCCAGGGAGTTTTATCAAACTATCAAATGCGAGAGGCACTTCTCCAGAAATGTCGTTAGATATTATCTGGCTCATTTCGTATATGTTATGTGCCTTGGTTTTATAAAAATTTATGGATTTTATTAGATTAGCTAAATATTGCTCGTCATGCGCCAAAATTGCATTAGGGGACTCCAGGTCACGTAAGTGAGGCCCCATAACTTTGTTTACCGATTTATCTGTGGCCTGAGCGGATAACATGACTGCAACCAGAAATGAAAAATTAGTTGAATAAATCAATTCTGTTTGTGGTTGTGAATCATTTTGTTCAAAAGATTCGAATATTTGCAAAATTTCCTGATCTGAACGCATATTAACTCCTTTGAATAAAGGCTGGGCAGAGCCTGAAATTCTCCTTCATCCAGAGCTACATTATGACATTTGGGAAAGAAAATGCGAGCTATTTTGCTTAAAAGCATACCTGCGTCGTTTTTCGTTTTTTTGAGAAAACAAGGCTGATCAGAAAAAAACTTGGATCTATTTCCTGTCGTTTATGAGTGCGTAACGTTGAGACAATCTGCAAAATTAGCGTTAACGTATTCTTAACGAGAATTTGTTTAGTATAGAAGATGATATGGAGTCAATCAGGTTGGAATTATGCATATCTACAGTCAGTCAAAAATATTAATGTTCGCGTTTATGGCGGCATGCACACAAGCAAGTTCAATGCAGAGGACATCATCAGTCGCGCATTTTGACAATTATGCTACGGATAACGACCACTGGCCTGCATTGCCTGATGCTCTTATCTCCAAATTTGTAAAACGAGGAGAACCTATTTCTTCTCACATCTTTTTTGAACTTGGCCAAATATTTGGCTTTAAGCGATATCCGGCAGCTAACCGGGGGTCAGATGAAGAAGTTATTTCTGTAGACATATCTTGGCCAAATCTAAGGAGGGTTGTATTGAAAAAACTACGCGATGTTTCTGCAACGCCAATTCCTTCTGATTTAACACCCCAGAGCATTTTAACGCGTTCACACTTGAAGTGGTTGTTGGAAGCCTGGGGAACGTCGTTCGATCGAATGGAAGGCATTTTCGGCAATGCAGATCCAGACGAAATAACATCTGGCCTGACTCAAGAGCAAATTAATTTACTTTGGAACATTTGCAACGAACGAATTTTTGATTTGAGTTTTATACATGATGAGCAATCTTCTGATGGAAAGCAATGCAGGCAAGATGCATTTGAAACAGCCGTTAAAAGTTTACTGTTGACAAAATCCGGTGCTCAGAGGATTTTATCTTTGATTTTTGCCAAATTCGCCACCGAAAATGAGAATGTATCACCAATATATACCCCTACACAAATTCGAATACAGGACGGCTCAGAACAATGGGACGGTGTTTCTTGTGATTTGTCTGTGATTTTTGACACGCATCCAAGCGATATGGCTCTAGCTCTATTTCATGAACTTTCGCATGCTTATAGCAGTTTTGTCATTAGCGCCTGGACTTACTATGGAGATAGCCCAGATTCGAAATATCTTGCCGCGTTTACAAATTACTCAATAATGAACTCTCCATCCGTTAATTTCGTCAGAGAATTTTATCCGATGCTTTCCCCTGCAATAATGAAGCCCGCTACAGAAGCAATAGAAAAATGGATGCGTGCCCATTTGGAACAGATTTTTTTTAAAAAAAGGGTTGATTTTACCCAAGATGGGGATTTTACAAAAATTACTCAATATTTGCCATTTTTTACTAACTTACTCAACGGTGTTAAAGATTTTGGTTTTGGAAATATAATAGCAAACGATGATGATCCTTTGTCTTTAGCAGCTAAATTGATTTACATCCAATCAATCGCAGCAATTTTTTATTTTGACGCAAATAATCTTTATGAATCTTATTTAGATGGTTATTGTTGCACTGACGATAATCGCAGCTTAGAAAACACGCTGTGGGGAATGTTTTCTTACGATGAAATGCTGACTATGCGAGGCGTTATGGTCGCCAAGATTGGACAGCGGACCTTTTTGTTGGAAAATCGCCAAAATGAAAATATTCATACTGAACGCCTTTACCAATTCTTTAAAACTTCTTCGGATCAATTCGAATCAAAGTTAAAAGAGAATATAGATAGTCGCCACTATCATTTACTTAGTAAAACCACAATGCCTGAGGATGTAATCTATGAACTAAGGCGTTTGACTCATGCGGAAATGTGCGATTTTGATGAGTTAAAAAATCAATTATCATCTATTTCTATTGATCCAGTAGTAAATAAGTACGTCGAATCTTCCGAGGATATGTCTTACATACGAACGGAGTACGATCCGAATTTTCAGACACAGATACTATTTTTTCTTGCGAATGAATATGGGACGAACTCGAATGTGTTGCACTTGAACTTGAAAAATCTTGTAGTCCCAAGCGATGTACAATCATTAAAGTCGCAAATTTGTAGAAATTTGCACAACCTTAAAACGGTTAGCTTTGAAAAAAATTCTAAAACTACACACATCGGTTCTTGCGCATTTGAGTGATGTAGCAGTCTGGTGTCTGTAGAAATTCCGAAGTCAGTTACTTATATAGGAATCAATGCTTTTTCCGACTGTCAATCACTGGAAACCGTAGAATTTGAAAATTCATCGCAATTAACAAAGATAGAAAGCGACGCATTTAGAGGATGTACGTCTTTAACGTCAATTACGATTCCTGCAAGTGTTAGATTTATAGAGGCGGGAGCATTTGACAGCTGTACAAACCTGAGAGAAGTTCGATTTGCATCGGGTTCCAATTTGGAATATTTGAGTATCGACGTCTTTCGTAATTGTCAATCTCTACGAACTATAGAAATTCCAAGCAAAGTTAAAACTATATGCGAACGTGCATTTAGCTATGTACCAATTGAAGAAATATATATCCCAGATAGCGTTGAGGACATAGAACCATGTGCATTTACTGAATGTAGATCTTTAAGGCAGGTACACTTTGTGGGAAATTCGAATCTAAAACATCTAACATTAGCGGCGTTTTGGGCATGCTCTAATTTAAACGAGCTAATTATTCCGGCAAGCGTTGAACGAATTGATGAAAACCCGTTTGTGTTGCCCTTGCTCCACAATTTTGGCGCGAAAACAATTAGATTTTCACATGGTTCACAATTACAGACGATAGGTGCACTCGCTTTTGCCACGCGGAACCTGCAAAGCATTTCGCTTCCTGAAGGATTACAGGTCATTGAAGATCATGCATTCGAAGGATGTAGTCTGAAAGAGATTTTTATTCCAAAAACTGTTAATCTTATTGAAGATTTTTCGTTTTTAAATTGCCTTAAATTAGAAAAGATTCACTTCGAAGAAGGAATTAGTCCGTCTCTACTTATCGGAAATAATGCTATTGGAAAAGCAATGTCCTCTTTTCAGCGATATGAAATCGTACCGTCGTTATCGCGCGTAATAATTCCTTCTTCGCTAAAAAATAATAACTATGTGAAAACTTTTGAATATGACTTAGCGCAAAAAGATACAGATCCCATATCAATTGAATGGGTTGGTGATGTTTTGAGTGACCAACAACCTGATTGATGAAATGCCTTTTTTTCGCGGGCCTGTCGCAGAATTTGTTGATGGGTTTGCGAACAATGAGCGCATAGAGTAGGTAAAACAAATTCCAATTTTTAATTGTCTGTATCGCAAGAGCTATTGTACCCTCCGTTTAGGTAGCACGTTATACCCAATCGTAAAAAGAGTTGGTGTCAGAAGCCTCGAAGTGGGTTCCCATTAAACAAGTTTAATGGAGTCACGAGCGTCGAGCTGTACTAAATGTACTTGAGCATCGAAGCGACGACGCAACAAACTTTTTACGATTGGGTATATGTGTGCATTGGATCAGTGTGTTTTTCGAGGTAGTATATGCAACTCATTACAGATGAAGAGATCTTAAACTTGTCATTTGAGGAGGCGCTTGGACGCCTCGAAGCGGTCGTTAAGGCCTTGGAACAGGGAGACTTGCCGTTAGATGACGCGGTTGTGGCGTTCGAGTTGGGAAACAAGCTGAAGCGTCGCTGCGAAGGAAAGCTGCAAGAGGCAAAGCTAAAGATTGAAAAAGTTGTACGCTCGGCACAAGGGGAAGCTAGTACGGTCGAAGTCAAACCGTCGTAGCTTAGTGTCGAAAATTTGCATTTATAGGGCTCCCGTACGAAAAACAGGATTATTTCAGGGCTCAAACCCTGCAACGCAAAGGGTTTTTATCCTGTGTGTTTCAGATGGAACATACATTAAGGCAACAAGCATCCTTCTTAGAATGTTGACAAGCTAAGTAAAATTCGGCACATTAGCACTCAGAGGGAAGGAGTGCTGACAAGGGCCAGAACTCGTAACAAAATAGGAGGATAGATATGTCTTTTAGACCATTACATGATCGAGTTTTAGTAGAAAGAGTTGAATCTGAGGAAAAAACTTCTGGGGGAATAATTATTCCAGACACAGCAAAAGAAAAGCCGATGGAAGGAAAAGTCATCGCAGTCGGGACTGGCGCGATTGACGACAATGGCAAGGTTCGGCCATTAGACGTGAAAGTTGGTGATCGCATTTTGTTTGGAAAGTGGGCTGGAACAGAAGTAAAGTTCGAGGGACATGACTACATAGTAATGAAGGAATCCGACATTATGGGCGTGTTCGCGTAGCAACGCCTTGGGATCGTGTTAAATTTTGCATGGTAATATATTAAGGAGGACATCATGTCTGCAAAAGAAGTACGCTTCTCTACTGAAGCAAGAGGGAAAATTCTTGACGGCGTAAATACGCTAGCAAATGCCGTAAAAGTCACGCTAGGTCCAAAAGGACGCAATGTATTAATTGAAAAATCATACGGTGGCCCACGTGTGACTAAAGACGGCGTCAGCGTTGCAAAAGAAGTAGAACTGTCCGACAAATTTGAAAACATGGGCGCAAGCATGCTGCGGGAAGTCGCTGTAAAAACGTCCGATTTAGCTGGAGACGGAACAACCACCGCAACTGTACTTGGGCAGTCAATTGTAATTGAAGGGCTGAAGGCGGTCGCTGCTGGCTTGAACCCAATCGACTTGAAGAGAGGAATCGACTTAGCGGTTAACGCAGTAGTAGCCTTTATCAAAGGAAAGTCGCGTCCTGTCGTTACCAACGATGAAATCAAGCAAGTTGGAACAATTTCAGCAAACGGCGAAAAGGAAATAGGAGATATTCTTGCTCAAGCCGTTGAGAAAGTTGGAAAAGAAGGGGTAATTACTATTGAAGAAGCGAAGTCTTTCCAGACCGAGCTTGATATCGTCGAAGGAATGCAATTTGACCGCGGGTATATTTCGCCATATTTCGTCACAAATGCGGAAAAAATGGTTTGCGAAATGGATAATCCTTTCGTGTTAATATACGAGAAGAAGTTGTCTTCATTGCAGCCGTTCTTGCCAGTGTTGGAAGCTGTGGTGCAAGCCGGGCGTCCGCTGTTGATCATTGCCGAAGATGTTGAAGGCGAAGCCCTTGCAACTCTAGTCGTCAACAAGATCCGTGGTGGGCTAAAAGTCTGTGCTGTGAAGGCTCCTGGCTTTGGCGATCGGAGAAAAGCTATGCTCGAAGACATTGCTGTCTTAACCGGCGGCCAGATGATTTCCGAAGACCTCGGCATAAAGCTTGAAAACGTAAATCTTTCGATGCTTGGAAGAGCAAAGCGAGTCGCAATCACCAAGGACGACACAACCATTGTTGAAGGCATCGGCGGAACGAGTGACATCGAAGCGCGTTGTGCTCAAATTCGTGCGCAGATAGAGGAATCAACATCCGACTACGACAAGGAAAAGCTCCAAGAGCGTTTGGCGAAGTTGAGCGGTGGTGTTGCGGTTATTCGCGTTGGCGGAGCGACAGAGACGGAAGTCAAAGAGCGCAAAGATCGAGTCGATGATGCGATGCATGCAACTCGTGCTGCGGTCGAAGGTGGCGTTGTGCCTGGCGGTGGAATTGCGCTGCTTCGCAGTATTAAGGCGATCGAAAACTTGAAAGGTGAAAATGATGACCAGAATATGGGCATCAGAATCATCCAGAGAGCTCTTCAGGCGCCGACTCGTCAAATTGCGGATAACGCAGGAAAGGACGGAGCCGTAATTGTCGGAAAAATCCTGGAATCAGATGATTTCAACTTGGGTTTCGATGCGCAGGCGGATATGTATTGCGATCTGATGAGCAAAGGTATTTTGGATCCGACAAAAGTGGTTTTGACCGCAATTACAGACGCTGCATCCGTGGCAGGGCTGCTAATTACGACGGAATGCGCGATTGCAGAAAAGCCAGAACCAAAGCAGCCAATGGCGCCGAACCCAGGTATGGGCGGCATGGATTACTAGGCTCGTATTAAAATTCTGTTCTTTGGCGATGAAGCAATAATAGAAGAGTCGAAAAATAACAGGATATATAAACCGCAGTCGTTTAAACGAGATGAATAAACACATCTTCAAGAGACGGCTGAATCTCTTCAATGTCGACTTTTCCCTCAACTTGGTGAAAGTCGGCATTTTGTTTTAGCAGCACATGATAGTGGATGCCACATGGCTCGATTACTTTGCATAAGCTTTTAAGCATGTCCAAATCTTCATCCGAAAACGAAGTATTCGGGGTTACATTATACATCTGCTCGTTAAACGTATTTTTTTTCAGTTGGGGAACCGATCCCATTGCAATCAATTCTCCAGAGCGCATAAGCGCCACAATGTCGCAATTTTCGGCCTCATCCATGTAATGCGTTGTAACAAATACTGTCTTGCCAATTGTCGTCAGTTTGCGGATTAATTCCCAAAAGGAAGCTCTTGATGCTGGAGAGACCCCTGCAGTCGGTTCATCCAACACGACCAATTTAGGCTGGTGAATCAGTGCGGCAACTAAAGCAACCTGCTGCTTAATTCCACTTGGAAGCTGCGCAACAAGGGTCGACTCAGCTCGCTTTAGTTGTATTAATTCGAACAACTCATCTTTGGTTCGTTGCAAATCTTTCTTGGTGACTCCGTGTGTAACTGCGGCAAAATCTAGATTTTCCTTTATGGACAAATCGTTATACAGCGTAAATTTTTGAGACATGTAACCGACTTTAGCCTTGATTACATCCTCTTTTCCTTTTTCGAAATGCTCACTGTCAACCGTCACGCGTCCACTTGTCGGATTAATTAGCCCGCAAATAACGCGGATGGTTGTCGTTTTTCCGGCACCATTCGCGCCTAAAAATCCAAAAATTTGCCCATATTCAACCGAAAAAGATACATTCTTCACGGCCCAAAACTCACCAAACCTCACGCAAAGGTCCTCAACGCTGACGATATAATCCACATGCGGCTCCGATGTTGAATAGACAAGCAATTCTAGCCTTTATCGAGCAAACTCTGAACCTATTTCCTCATACGTAAAAAACCGTCCTATGGAAATTTAATGTTTCCAGGATATTGCGAACCTAGCATCTGAGCGAATTGTGGTTGCTGCAGCTGCTGCGCAAATTGTGGTTGCTGCAGTTGTTGCGCGAATTGCGGTTGCTGCAGTTGTTGCGCGAATTGCGGTTGCTGCAGTTGTTGCGCGAATTGTGGTTGTTGCAGTTGTTGCGCGAATTGTGGTTGTTGCAGTTGTTGCGCGAATTGTGGTTGTTGCAGTTGTTGCGCGAATTGCGGTTGCTGCAACGGAGCGAATTGTGTCTGCTGAGCCAAAAGGAACTGACACTGTTGCACTTGTTGTATAAGCTGATTTAACTCGGGCAACATGCTCTTCACTGTCTCCTTCGCTGCAGCAATGTCAGACGCGACAGGTTGGTTGGTAATCTTACGAAATAGCCCTATTATCAACTCGACACGTTCCAAGTACATAGACAAGTCAACAGTTTCCTCAACTGGTTTCTTTGGAGCCTCTTTGGACGCGGCCGCAGCATTTGTCGCTTGCGGAGCTGCCCCATTAGAATCCATTATAAATAAATACAGACAGTTTGAGAGTGGAATCAGTTTTTGAGTTAATTTATCTAGGTCAAACCCTATCCCATTTTTAGCCGCAACGCCCTTTATTGTATCCAGCATTGCCCTTAAGTGTTTTGAAAGTTCAGTCACGGGAACAAAACGTGCTAATGCATCTTCCCGTTCAAAACTTAGTCGTTGCAATGCGTCTACTGAAGATAGCAAGGATTGTATGACAGCAGACGTATCTGTTTGCTGAGACAACTGATTGGCGACCTGTCCTTGTACCAAGTTTCCATTGAGTACTCCGCCTTGCGGATTCACAGGGCTTCCAAATCCCATCGGGACTTGTGCTTGCCCGAATCCCATAGGAACTTGTGCTTGCCCAAAAGGAATTTGAGGATTGACGCCAGCCTGTTGAAAATTATTGTTTCCTTGTTGTTTTTGCTGCGCATACATGTTAATCCCCTGACCTATCAAATTAAACATGGAATTACCTTGGTTTTGTCCCATGTTGAAGCCTTGTTGAACAGGCGCTTGTTGGGGTGCCGCTTGGGGAGCCGCTAGTGGTTTTGCTGCCGCAGTTGGCGCAGCCGCAGCCGCAGCTGGCGCAGAGGGTTTAATTCTTCCACATTCAGCCAATTGCCCCCCAAATAAACATAGCGTAGCAACGCAAATAGCTACCGGTTGTTTTTTTAACTGGATCATAATGAAAGCCGCTTAAATAAACTCTAAGTATTAATATGATGACATATCGTGTCTTTCTCGTCAATGCGAGGCATTTATTTCGCTATTGATTGACGCATGAGTCAAGCCTTTTTTTATCAAACTTTATGAATATATAAAGAATTGTGCAAAAAAATATATATAAAGATTAAACTAAAACTTAGTATGTATCATTTAATATGGAATGGTGTGTCGAAAATTTCATTGAAATCCAAATGTATCCTTCCTGTGATTGGATCAGAAAATTGCAATGACCGCGGTAGCAATGGATGCCAGTGTATCAAGGAACGTTGCTTATCTTTCTGAGCTTGGGGTGCGACTTGTAACGAAAGGAGGAACTATGTAAATCCGAGTAATTCACTTAGTGAGAGATCACTATTTGTAAGCTGTTGAGTAACAGTTGGGTATAGACCAACCGGGCAAAG
>JAISCJ010000089.1 GCA_031265645.1 Holosporales bacterium
GCCACACAAATGTGTTTATCCTAGCGCATTGAGGACAATAAGCCTGGCGGAGCATAACACGATAGTGACAGTTATTGCATTCGTAAACGTCCTTTCCGGAAATCTGGGCGTCACTCTCGTGTACTTCGCGTAAACGGGGGCTAATCAATGGATGAAATGCGGATGCTACTTGTTTCGCATAGTGTATCCCTTCTCCTCGCAAACCAGCCGCGAAAGCCACTCTTGCTAAAATATACGAATCACTTGGCGACATAGCATTACTTACAATTGCATTTTTGATGCGCTCATAAATTTCTGTTCGATTCAGCTTTGTGTTTATTTGCATAATTTTGTCTAGAACTTTTATGTCTGGCACTGTTTCTAGTAAGGCAATCAGCTTTTTCACGGCTATCGATTCGTTCCATTTACTTGCGAGAAAGCATGCAGCATCAACGTTGTTTGGGTCGAGTTGGTACGCGTCTATATACTTTTCAGGAAATGTTTTTCCCGTTTCTGAATGCAGAACCGACATTTGCTGTGGCGAAAGTATTAACTCTGCTCCGTCTATGTTCGGCGTGTTTCGAATAAATGCTAAAAACAATCGATCTTTAAGTATTGGAACAAACTCTTTTGCTATTATATCTTTCGCCAGAAGCAATTCTTGAAGCTCTTCCCTATAGTTTTGGTTATGCTTGTGCACCTTGCTCATGTACAAATGCCCCAGCGTTTTTAATTGCTCATTCGCGATCATTAGGCTTGCGCAATCTTCTAACAAATTCCATTTAGCGCAGGTAGCCGCAGACAGCGCATTGCACACTGTTGCAAGTAAAAAATCTTGATCCATATCGCTTGACAAAAATAACGAAATTGATCGATTGGCTTTTAATGCGCAGGCCTGTGCATTATATATTACGCTTTGAATAAGATTTTTCTTCCTCAGATTTTTTCTAAATTCGCTGAGTCGGCGTGGAATATTCCAAATCCAATTCCAGCAATTGTACAGAATTATTACTGAAAAAACGGACAGCAACGCCATTTCACAGAAAAGGAATAATGGCATCTGTTTTTGCAGAGCAGGCGTCTGTATTGTAATTGTTCCCTTTATGAACAAAATTGCGACGGCAGATAGCCCAAACACTGCATATTGGCAGAGAACTTTTAGCACTTTAGCGCCACTTATTGTCGCACATCAGTCCATTCTACCTCTAATCGAAGCGACATTGAAGGTCCAATCTGGCTTTTTAATTGCGTAACAGATTGGAACTGGTTATTACTCAGCTGAGCAGTAACGATTAATTTGTTCATTACGGCGTAGCTAATGACGTATAGCAGAAGTGGCAAGTAGGGCAGGGCGCTCAGTCCGTTGCTCTAACATCAAAAAGTGCGCCGCTTCTAGCGCTGCCTGGCACCCTCGTCCAGCAGCTATCACTGCTTGCTTATAGTGTTGCTCCATCACATCTCCAGCTGCGAAAATCCCGCGGACAGACGTTTGCGTGGATCCAGGGGGAGTTTTTACATAGCCGGCCTCATCGATCTCTACTACGCTTATTCCTTTCGGAACATGTCCTATGGCAACGAACAGTCCATCAGTTTTTAAAATGCCTTCACTCTTTTCTTTCGCATCATAAATTTTTACGTGCGTTAATTTATTATCATCTCCGCAAATTTCTGTTACGTGCGAATTCCATTTGAAACTTATTTTCGGATTGTTGAATATCCTGTCTTGTAAAATTTGTTCAGCTCGTAATGAATCTTTCCTATGTATTAGCGTAACTTCTTTAGCGTGTTTTGCTAAAAAAAGCGCATCAACAACGGCTGTGTTCCCGCCTCCAATGACTGCAACCGCCTTTCCTTTATAGAAAAATCCATCGCACGTTGCGCAAGCGGATACGCCCGCTCCCTTATATTTATCTTCGCCTTTTACACCCAACCACTTTGCAGTGGCACCCGTCGCCATAATTACTGTATCGGCTGCGATCTTGCTTTTCTCTCCTCGGCACTCAAACGGGCGGGCGGTTGTTTCTATGTCTTTTATTGATTCAAATTTTATCGAAACGCCAAGCTTTTTAACTTGCTGAATCATTTTTTCGACCAAGTCCACCCCTGATATTTTGTCTGGAAATCCTGGAAAATTTTCAATCTCTGTTGCCTGCGTAAGTTGCCCTCCGACGCGTGCTCCCGTAAACATTACCGCACTCAACCCAGCTCTTGCCGCGTAAATAGCAGCTGTGCACCCAGCAGGTCCTGCTCCGATTATCAAAACTTGTACGCGGTCCATTTTTTTCAAAGTCCTTTTTTATACTTGCTTTTTTCGTTATCTTAACCTCTCTATCTTGTTGCCTCTGCGAATTTAGCTTGGCGTGCTAGAGGGTTCTTGGTCTTGAATCGCTTGGATCATCACGCTTACTCGGGTATGCATTCCGCGTGGCGTATTCTCGTTTTTGCTGATTTCGTCATAAACTTTTCTTGCTGCGACAAAGTCACCCAACTTAAATAAAATCAGCCCTTCGCTCTCTTTTTCAAGAAGAGCAAAGCCGCTTTTGGATACACTATATTTCTTCAAAATTTCTAACAATTGTTTACCTAAAATCGCGTCAATTTCCGCGTGCTCCTGCAACTTTGAATTAACGTAAAGAACTGAGGCCAGCTCTTTTATGTATCCAGGTGCTTTTCCCTGCATAACCGACATGTATATTTTCTGTATCTCTGGCGCATTCTTTTTCGAATCCTTGTTTGCAAGCGCCCCTGCCTGAAGCATTTGTCCCAAAACTGTATAAGTTTTTTGATTTTGCCCTGCAATATGTGCCATCAACCCGATTGAATTCTCAAACCCTTCATCTGTCGTGTTATTTTCCATCATGTTTATGGCACTAAGTAAGCTGGCGGAGAGTTTTTCCCTCTTGTCGTTGTCATGGTTTTGCCAAGCTGCTGCAAAAATTACAGATCCAACCACAAGCGTTGTCACGGCGGATATCGGCTTTTTGTATCTTTTCAACAATTGCTGATACCGCTCCATTTTCATGTCGTTTTCGATATCTTCCAGAAATTCGTCGAAAACTTTCTCTGTACAGTCGCATCCTTTCGAAGATTTTTTACAGCCATTCGAAGTATCTTTGGGTGGTTTGTCTTTGTTCATATCAGGCTTTTTTAGTTTTTTCACCCCTACTCACCTTGTAGCATAGCAAAAAACGGAGAGCGTTGACATGCCTTTGTGCGCGAGGGGCAGGGCGGAAATCTTTTCGAATTTCGACACTCTCCGTCCTTTCTGTATTTTTTTCGTCTTCATTTTTTTTCGCACGAGATCTGACGGGGGCGTGTGGTCTCTATTGATGACTTTGCTAAATTAACCTGTAATTCTCGGACTGATTTCCCACCCCCTCATTCTGTTGGCGGAGTGTTCTCAATGCGTTGACGTTGCAGCGTCTTTGGCAGAGAAAGTTTCAGCAATTTCAGCACGTCATTCATT
>JAISCJ010000091.1 GCA_031265645.1 Holosporales bacterium
TCCAATGGAAAAGTTCAAATTAAAGACGGGTTAAGTTATTTTGAGCACGGAACGAGCGATTTTCAGGAACTTCAAATGTCCGGTGGGAATATAAATATTTCCCTTCCGGAAGTATTTTCGTTGAATGAGATTTCGCAGCAAAATCCTTCGCCTTCTGATATATCTGCGCAAATGATGGTTCAGGGTACTTTTAATGGTACAGTGTATGATTTTTCTGTGGGAGATAATTCATTTTTCATAGGAAATACTTTATCTTTTGACTCAATTCAACATTTTCACCTTAAGAATAATGCGGCATTCCACTCTCCAAATTCCTTTGAACTTGCAATCAAAGGAGATTACGAAAATAAAGGGGCGTTAAGTTCAAGCGGTATCTTAAATCTTTTGCTTAATGATGATGTTGACAATTTAGGCTTGATCATCGCAAAAGAGCAACTGGATCTATTGTTTAATCGTAAAGCAAAATTGCAAAACAAGATATACGACAAGCTTTATCTTGAAAAACAGTACCATGGACAAATTTTCACAAAAAAGAAAATTACGCACATCGATAATTATTTGAACACTATAACAGAGCATTATGAGCCTATTTTGGATCGATATGGCCGCGAAACATCTCGTAGATATAGTCATAAAACAGAAACAGGGTATATTTGGCAAAATAGAGAAACAAGAGTTGAGGAAAATAAAGATGGGATACCGGCGGAAATCTTAAAAGCACTGCAACAGTTGGATGCTGGCTTACAAAATACGCACAATTATATTATGGAAATGGTGGAGCAGCTAAATGAACTTCAAAAAGAGATCGCACAAAAGGCGAAAGAGTACAATCGCGATCTGATGCGGGCTTTGCTGAAAAGTGGTGGAAGTCACAGTGACATACTGGTGTTCAAGGATGAGCCTTTGCTAAGGATTCTTGGCATGGGATCCGGAACAGAGCATGAGTTGGATCAAGTACGCAGTGATTACCCAGATATTGATGATTGGTTCCGGCAATCTCAGATTGTTCGCGAATCTATTTCGCCATTGATGCGAATTTTGGCTCATCCAGCCATGCAATTTGTGAACGAGGTTGTGATTCCTGCTGCCATTGTTGCTACAATTATGGCTGGTGATGTGTTTTTTGGTGGTATGTTGGTTCCAGCAACGGCACCTGCTTTGGTAGGATGCTGTGCCCGTCTTGCGCCGGTTATTGAGCGTGCCGCTATTGCTCTTGGAGCACAGGAGGCTTATAAAGCTGCTGTTGACGGTGTTAAGGTGGTGTTTAGCAAAGTAGGAAATACTAAGTTACCAGAAAGAACCGAGCCAGTAGGAGAGAATGGAGCCTTTTGGAAATCTATCGAGCCAAAAACGGCAGAAGATGCACGGTGGCTTGCCAGTCTTAAGAGGAAGGCAATAGATAAACAGAGCGAAATACGTTTTGATGGAAAGTATTTCTATCAGTTTGATAGGTTCCACAAATGGAAGTTTGGAGAGCATATGCATAGGTACGTGAAAGAGGGGAAAAGGGCAAGACTTGACGCAAATATTGATCCTCAAACTGGCAGGATAATTAAAGAATTTGCAAAAGGTGATACTAACACAGAGAATTGGTTTTAAATGGGGTTATTGAAGCTTGATTTGTGGAGAGACTATAAAAAAGTTCCTTCACAAACCTATACTAATGAGCGATAGAGGAAACATGGATGATATGGTCATAACAAAGAATTGTTTAAAAAAGGAAATATTATGAAAGAATTATGTTGCAGAGATTTCAACAAGTTTTTGAGCGATAACTATATACCTATTGAGTTTCGTGAAAACGATGGAGATGATGATCGTGATGGAAATATGTTTGTTTTCGATTGGAACATTGATGGTTATCCATGTTATTGTCCAATCTTTTTTTGCCCATGGTGCGGAAAAGAATTTGAGACAACGTTTGTATTTGTGTTACGGTACCGTCTTTTTGTTAAACTTGATGTCAAAGAAGCTGATTGTGCAGATTTCAGCCTTGAAACAAAAATTCCTGAAGAATTCAATCATCTAAAAAAAAGGGATTGGTTTGATGCAGATTTAGAAAAAGACAGAAATGAGCATAAGAATGGAGGACATTGTAGTTCGTTAGAATATTCATTGGAAGAAGATAACCCAGTAATATACATGCAAAATATCAGAACGTATGGGATCTTAAAAGAACGCAATTTTAAAGACGGGTATTGGGTTGAAGGGAATAAGGCAGAATATTGCGATTTTGAACCAATAAATTATTGTAATAGTTGTGGGGTTAATTTTCCAGAAAAACTGGACAAACAACTTACCGAAATTTTGCAAAAAGAATATGGCCTTGAATCGTGGAGGGACTATAAAAAGGCTCCTGCACAGTTTCACACTGATGAATGGTGGAGGAAACGTGGGCTGTAAGCTGGCTCAACCAGTATGCAACGGAGACAATTCGGTCTCCGTCAGCATAAAAACCCCCACATCCGGGTCACGGAGACCATACTCAAACACAAAAAGGTCCCCGATTCGTCGATCTGATGCTCAGCTTGAGCGGTACGCCTAGTACGACTCTGCGCCTGTGCAGCATCCCACAAAATCTGCGATTTTGCGGGAACCCTGCACGCTCCGTGTCTCCTGCCGGTGATTCTTTTTGTGTTTGAGTATACTTCCGTAAAATTATCTGAAAATACAAGATACGCTACACCCCGCAAAACATAGGGTTTTCGGCTCACCACCCGACATGTCGATAAAATCGGGCTCATCTACTTTTGAATACTTAACCTTGGCGTTAACAACATTGCTGCGTTACTTGTGCCGTAAAATATTTGTAACGTTGTTAATAATGTGTAGGGTGAGGGTTTTCGGACTTGGAAATTGCCCAAAGTCTCCATGACCCTTACGTACCTAAAAAAATCTGGTGGACCTTAAAACCAGCGTTTTTCAAAAATATGACCTGTACCAATCCGACGCAAGCCCGCAGTTTTGAGGCAAAAATCACTTATTTTTTCTCAAAAATATATTTTATGCTTACTGAAGACAGGACTCTCATCGATTTTTTTAAACGAAACGGAAGAAAAACATTTATTCCAGGAGAAAGATGTATCATTTTTCCAATGAATGGACGTAGACCAACAGAGACTGAAGCCGTGTTGTGGTCATCTGCAAAAGATATACAACATTCAATTACTACTTGGTACATGCAAAT
>JAISCJ010000127.1 GCA_031265645.1 Holosporales bacterium
GAAAAAACGAAATCCGAACTTGGCTTTAATAATCCGCCTTCCATGTGAACCTTCTTTCAATGCCGCCATAATCATCATTATACAACACATTTCGCTGCCAAAACGCAACGATGGTGCATATACTAGCTTATACTCAGATATCCCACATTGCCCTTTGAATAGTGTTACATATTGATTCTGCAAAAATACAGATTTAATGAAATGTTAATATCTCAAGCAAAAATTTCATATGTATGCCCTCCACTTCCACAACAGTGTATTTTCAATTTACGCCCGTTTATTGTAATCTTCCTATCGGGAGTGTAGTTGATACGATTCAAGGAGAGTGTATGAATCATGACACAGACCAACCATCTGCAAAAAGTACTTTGCTGGAGTATGTTTGGGCAATATTAACCGTCGTTGCGGTACACGTCTTTCTGTATCAGCCATATTCAATCCCATCAGGTTCGATGATGCCAACGCTACTGGTTGGGGATTTTCTTTTCGTCAATAAATTTGCATACGGATACTCTCGATATTCTGTATTTTTCCAGCCCAAGTTTATAAAAGGGCGCATAAACATTGCAAAGCCAAAACAAGGAGACGTTGCGGTATTTTTTCATGATTTTACCTATGAAAATGAAGCTGTGCACTACGATCACGGTGTTTTTGGAGGAATATTTTCGAAAACGTGGCGCGCCATACGAAACACAATTAACTGTCCTCTTGAAGGCGTGAATTACGTAAAGCGCGTAATTGGCACTCCAGGGGATCGGATCCAAATGAAGGATGGTCAGCTACACATCAATGGCGAGCAAACAAAGCTTGAGTTTGTTGACACATATCCGTTAAATGAACCGAACATGCCTCCAATTGCCAGACGTTATCTTGAAACTCTGCCGAATGGGGTCAAGCATTACATTCTCAAGGCTGTGCCCTTTGGAAAGGCGCACTTGGATAATACTGAAGAGATTGTTGTCCCAGAAGGCCACTATTTTATGATGGGGGACAATCGAGATAACTCCTGTGATAGTCGGGAGTCAAGCATTGTTGGGGTCATTGCAAACGAAAAATTCATTGGAACGCCATCATTTTTGTTTTTCTCAACTGAAGCAACGTGGTTGCAACCACATAAGTGGCTGTTTCTCATTCGCTGGAAGCGTGTTTTCGAAGCATATGTAACGAAAATTTGCCATCCATTTCGAGCAAATATTTAGTCAGGACGTGACTATGCAATGAAAAACTTTCAGCAGATCCAATTAAACATAGGATACACATTCAAGGACATTTCATTGCTTGCTCGTGCCCTCCAACACTCCAGCATCACGAAGAAAGTTGGGAACAAAGTTGACCGAAGCTTCGATCGTTTGGAGTTTTTAGGTGATAGAGTTTTAAACCTAGTAATTGCAGAATTTCTATACAAACACTTTGACGCCGAGTCTGAAGGCGACTTAGCGCATAGATATTCTGCGTTGGTATGTTACGAAACGTGTGCCGACATAGCATACAAACTTCAGATTGATAAATATTTAGAAGTTGCGGCTGGAACGTCATTTGAAGATTTGCGCATATTATGCGATGCACTAGAAGCTATTATTGGCGCCATATACTTAGATGGAGGATATGCTCCATGCCAAGCGTTTATTGAAATGGAATGGCGCGATTTATTTTTTTCCTCAGTGGCGCCACCAAGTGACCCAAAATCTGTGTTGCAGGAGTTAATCCAATCTCAAGGGGGGGCGCTTCCAGAATATACCGTTGTAAGCAAAGTTGGAACGGAACACAGCCCGACCTTTACTGTATCAGTATATGCTCCAGGATGGGCCCCAGTAATAGGAGCTGGTCAGTCGAAAAAGGCGGCAGAAAAAGAGGCCGCATCAAACTTGCTGAAGTTAATACAAAGCATTAAACATTCGCATGCCTGAACTGTTTTTAATATTTGCTCCAGCTGCGCCTGAAATGTTGCTAATGCTTGGTTCTACGTATTTACTGCTAGGCCCCCCAAGCACTCGACTACCGTATTTTTACATATTGCTCACCTGCGTATTGATCCTGCTTTTGCAAGACCGAAACATTGGATTGAACGTTATTGAAGAGTGCTTAGATCCCACAGCAAGCACTACAACATTTTCTGGAATGTTTGTCGTTGATTGCTTTATCAAAATCCAAAAAATCACGATTTGTGTCTGGACGTTGTTATACATGCTGGTCACGTCAAAGGATAAGAAGTTTGGTGGTGACGAATTATTCGCAATTGCGACAATAATTGTTGGAAGTATGTTAGCGCTATCTGCCAAAGACTTTACGCTGTTGTTTTTGGGATATGAGTTTGTAAGCTTTGGAGCGATTATTTTTTTGAAATCAGTCGCCAAAGAAATACTTACAAAAGTTTTTATAATTTTTGGCATAGGAACAGCATTAATCCTGTTTGGAGCATCTATCTTTTACACAGTATTTCGTTCTATGGACTTTTTTATTTTGGCAAGTAAATTCTTAGAGGTTGGCGCACAACCCCTCATCCATTTTGCAATTATCCTATTATTGCTAGGGCTATTCGCAAAAACATTATACGTTCCGTTTCACGGATTATGCATGGAAACTGCAGAAAAAACAGAGATAGCGACATTTATGTTTGTAATCTTCGTGAAAAATCTACTTACCTTTTCTGTCATGGCACGATTTTTAACATTGTTTCACTGTGAAACTGTTCGATACGCCTTATTTATATCGGGTTTTTGTGGAATGGCTTTGGGGTTCTTTGGCGCAATTCGACAAAATCAGATTAAGAGCATTTTAGCGTGCCATTTAATCGGAACAATGGGGATGCTTCAGTTTGGCTTTGCAGCACTGCACATAAGCGTGGTATCTAGCTGTTTAATTATGCTGTTTGCTTCCGGCTTGTCTCTGTTGATCATATTAGGAGGAATTTTGCTCCTTGAACGAAAAGGGAGGAAAATTGTCACCGTTAGCAACTTGCACCTTGTTCGTGGGACGTCTTCACTTGGAACGTTTTTGTTAGGCTTTGGGGCTTTGAGCCTGGTTAACATGATTCCGTCCCCAAATTTCGTGCATTTTTTCAATTTTTCTATGAATTTCGTAAATGAAGGCGCTTTTGGCTTATTAGTGCTTATGTCGTTCCTAAAATTGATATCTATGGCTGTTGGGCTCAAATTTGTTCAGGCGTTAATATCGAACCAAGAAGAGTTTTCTCATTCAAAAACAATTATATTTCCAACAACTTCGATCGGAATTTGCCTTGCTCTTGTCATGTGGATTATTTATTCAGACAATGTCGCAAGCATATTCACGTTGGCGGAAGCTACATTGAGATGTTTTCCAGGCTAAACGTATTAACATTTATGAAATCTTTAATATTTTCGTTTCGGATGTTCTGAACATGCACATATCGTTGACGCACAAGACCATGGTGAATTTGAACAGATATTAGTGGAAGCTTAATATGCAGATCCTATCTGAAACACAAAGAATAAAGCCAGTTGCATTGCATGGACCTTGTCCTGAAATAATCCTATGTTTCGTATTAGGAGCCATATAGATCTATGGTGGAAGGGGGAGGATTCGAACCTCCGTAGACTCTCGTCGGCAGATTTACAGTCTGCGGCCATTTACCGCTCGGCCTCCCGTCCAGGGTTAGAATGATTAGA
>JAISCJ010000006.1 GCA_031265645.1 Holosporales bacterium
CTTTGATGTTTTGCAAGTGCGAGGTACTTTCTGCATTCATAGCCTGCCGAAGATCTTCATCACGAGTTTCTTCAGAAAAGCCAAAACTCTGGTATCCTAAGTATGTCAAAAATCTTTCATCTAGCTTATCCACAGCGACCGCACCATCCGCAATTTCTCTTAAGGCAATAACCGGATTTTTGTCATTGTCGCGAGGGACTGCGGGAGATGTCCCAGACGAAAGCTCACGAGCCCTGTATGTGGCTAAAAGCACAAGCCGAAAACGATTCGGAATTACTTGAATGCAATCCTCTACGGTTACTCGAGCCATCGATCTTCCTACAAATGAAGTACTACACTGCGATATTAGAGGATGCCCCCTCGGGAATCAAGGATTTCGTGTGCGCTGTTATGGTTCATAACATATGAGACGGTTTTCCGTCCTCCAGAATGATTCTAATGTACTCCATTGGAGTTCTCCAATTCAAGCCTGTCTGAACTTTCACAGTGTTGTGCACGTTCATGGGGCATTCTTTGCCAAAATCAGAACTTAAAAAGTCATCAACCAGGAGAGCGTGGTTTTTATCTGCGTGGCGATTTGTATGTGGATTTACTATAATACATTCGATTAACGAGTGTCAGGCTCAACATTTTTGTTTGTCTGCGCAGAAATAGCTATTGAACAAAGCTCTTTTTTTTCGAAAGATATTGATCTCATCACAGCGATCAAAGAAAATAGATTTATTAAAAGCAGAAGACTGTATTTGTTTTTCAATTGCTTGACAGCAGCCATAATGTAATAATTAATCGCTATACAACAAAACGCGTACACCAAAAGCGAAGCACCATAGGATTTCAATGGATGAGGAATGCAGTCGTGTTCAGAAAGCCAGTAAAAACAAAAGGCGGTTGGAGTAATGAGTAGAGTCCGTGTTATGCCGATATTTAAACGTTTTGGATTGTTGCAAAATTGAAGGCCAAACGCCAAAAGAATTGATATACAAAACACTTGTTTTCGAACTAGCGCATTTGTGAGAAAAAATGAAAACAACACCAATCCCGCAAGATAAGGCACACGAGAAAGGATATAATCGGACTTTCCGCTTTTCTTTTCGGGAAAATGTTGCTCCAAAAGAACAGTGTCTCTTACCCAAGCACTTGATATAAACAGTGTCGCCATCAAAGAAATGTTTCCGAACAAAACGTATGCTACTAGAAAAACTCCAGTAAGCAAATAACAATGGGTTACTTGCACCCCACTAAACAGTTGTCCAAAATACGGACGCAACTGAGAAAATCCATACTTAGAAGAACATTCACTCACAAAGAAATCAACCTGAACACATCCCTCGGACCACAATGCTACAAAGAATAAAACAAAAAAAAATGAATTCGCCCCCTAATTGTAATCCGATCGACAGGAGTTCATTTTACCTACTCGCTTAATAGACTTCGCAACCAGCTTGCCTTATCTGAAGCCCCTGATCCATAGATTCCTCATCTAAACCGTGATCTTCGTAGAATTTCATCATGTCCCACGCTTGATCAGACGTACTTGCGCAGATCTTGCCAACCGCATTGCCCGCACCTGAATAATCAGAGGCAACACCTGTTGCAACCGCAGCCATTTTGCTTTGCGGAACAAGCGCGAGCGCTACATCCGCAGAAACCCTTCCCATGTGATAAGCTGTATTATGATTGGGATTATCGTTGGCTACCGCACACACGACAAAAGAGCTTAAACAAGCCATTTCTAAAACTAAAAACCTCATTTACCAAAACTCCCAAAACCCCCTCACGTAGGAAGTTGACATAAATATGTGTGCAATACAATTATTTGTGCATGCATAGCAACCTGTTTGTAAATGTCGTGAATTCTCATAAATCGAATACAAGGACTTTTAAACGGGAAGTGTGCTACCGTTTATTAAGTACCTACAATATGCGGTGTATTTATGAATATTCGAAAAGGGAACGTCCTCTTTGTTCTAATAATTACTGCGGCTTCGTTTGATGCTAATGCAATTGGAATAGGTCCTGAAATTCAGTTTAAAGCAATTCAAGAAACTCAAAAAGCAATGGAAGGACATAGATTTCAAAAAAGAGAAATAATTTTAGCCCAACGGTTGTCACAATCCTTTGTAGAGCTTTTTATTCCTAACTCGCTTCCCCATCCAACAATAAAAGATTATTTGAATGACGTTTTAACCGGTAAATTTGATTACACAACAAGGGTTGATGACCCCGAATATCCGGGTTTTGTATCTATTCCTTTTGAGCAACAAATAAGCATTTATGGAGACGAGGAGGGACTAGCGCGTTTCACTGTTTTTTCTGAACGAATAGTACAGGCTCTTTCTTTCCTTTTTTCAATAAACGCATCAATTGCTCCTGCGGATTCTTGTGTATTTTTCACAAATATCCTCTCATGGATCGGAATGGCACGAGCTGGCATTGCGTTATTGAACAATCAACCTGTTCGTGCGTCCCACCTAGGTAATTCGTTCGGAGTTTTGTGCGCATCCCGTCTAAGCGACTCGTTCGCGCCTTATAATGTGTATCCTCGTATATTTTTTGACTGTTTGGCAGAAGATCTTTCTATTGAAGCCTGCAAGGCAAAATTTGAGAATCCTTTTGAAATTAAAAGAGAACATATTTGTTTGGAGCATTTCCCTTCAGCAGGACTCGATCCCTGTGGTACAGTTTTTCATTCCACAAAAACAGCCCAATGCGTAGCTTTTGATTCTTGGCTCAGGATATTCGAACTATTGAACACTCTAATCGATCAACCGATCCTTGACAATGAAGCACTACGTCCTCTTTCTGATGCGCTAAAAGATTTTATCTTCTCGATGTCTTGGTCCAGCACATTCTATAGAGGACAATCTGCTATTGTACTATGGCTCGTAAGAGGGGTCTGTCAGGCGTTGGGATATGAATTGGTGTTGCCGATCATTTCTGAAAAAGCCTCATCAATAATTAGAGAAGCGATAACTTCTAAATATGCAAAATCTGAGGCTCAAAGACTTAATGCGTTGCGTTTACAGGAATACAAACGAATGGCTTTCCGCAGCTGGCCCTATATTGATCCGGATGTGGCACACGATCTTAGTAGTGCTACATTCGTAGACAAGGCTTTTCAGTCCTTTTTTGATAAGCTTTACAAAAATCCTAGCGTTTTTGCGCTTTTTTGCGCTAATAAGCAGACCTATTCAAGGCTGTATGACTTAACATTCAAAAAGAGCCAACGCTCCCTTTCCGATAAGATCACGAGGTTTACAACACAGCGACGCATATTATCGCCTAGTTTGTTGCCGCCTAAGTTGGAGCTAAGTTGCTTTTCGTCAAAAACGATGTTTATGTTTTTAGACAAGCAGAATATACAAAGTTCTGTAACCAGCGTTGTTCTTAAACGTTTTGGAGACGAATGTCCTCTATCTACTTTTCAGAAAATTTTATCCGCAATTTTCATTACGTTTCCATATCTAAGTGACTTCAGCTTGGACCTAACGGGTATTCGTGATATTGATAACCGTAGTGAATTCTTAAAAGAACTCAATCTATTTCGTAACCCAGTATTTGGAATAGCCTCGTGGCGTTGCATATTGGCGCACACACAAAATTTGCAAAATCTTCATTTAACAGCGTGTGGTATTCCCAGTTTTGAATTTACAGCTGATTCCTTTAAAAGAATGAAGTCTTTGCATTTCGACGATTGTGAATTTTACGACAGCGGCGAACTCAATCTGGCGGACCTGCTCAAATGTGCGCCGGTGTTGGAAGATTTGAGTATATCCCGCGAGAATACGATAATACTGAATTTTCCATATATTCAATCTGTTTCTTATCGGATAAAGACACTGTCATTGATTGATCAACTAATTACAGAGAGTTCGTTGCATTGTTTTTCGATGAACATGCCACAACTACAACATCTAAATTTATTTAATAGTACGATCATCGTAAACGATACTTATTGGCGTCGTTTGACCTTAGCAAATGGATGTAGCTCGAGATGTCCTGATCATCCATTAAAAAAACTTACGCTATCGGAGGTCACATATGGCCAGTCTCTTCAGATTCCGTATTATGAATTTACTAAATTCTTCCAAGCGGAAAGTGTTTATCTCTTGGGATACAACTGGACGGGAAAAGACCTCGAACTTATGTCACAAGCAGGTACTGTTGAATTTGTATTTGATGGCCCAGATGTACAGAGCATAAGCAGGTCTGATAATCAAATGTTTCATGAGCCGTATTTCCTTGACAGACTAAACGCATGTGGCTGGGAAATTGTATCCAATGATGTTGCTTATTCTCTACGCAAACTCCCCAATCGCCCAACTCGCCCAAGCGGACCTCTCTATTTATCCGAGAATTGCCTCTTCAGATTGATTTGTGGAGTTTTAAAAAAATTCGAATAAATGCAATGATTTTGGTACAAAATATTAACGTTTCAGTAATATCTGTCTCTATGCAGAACCAATATATTACATCATTAAATAGCAATGTGGACAGATATACCAAAACGCAAAAAAGATTCACGATTTACACGAAGATGTTTCCTTCCAGAATGCGCTGATCCTGATGAGGTATTCCTAATGAGCTATTATTTTGAAATATTTTTCGATTGGGTGTACATTGTGAACCCGTGTGGATTGCGCAAGCGCATCGCACATGGGAAAAATCAAAGATGTAAAACAAGGTTCGAATATGTTACGAATAAAAGCATGTCAATGGTCGCAAATATTCGAGCGCGAAGATGTTACACAAAACTATTTCTTTTTCATTAGCAATGATTGCTACTTCGTTTCACGCAAATGCAATAGGAGAGCATTATGAGTTGCAGCGTCAAGATATTGAATATATTTGGAATAGGTTAAAAGAATTCACAACAATAGGAGAAAAAGAACAGTTGGTGAATCAATTTATCGCACAGTCTTGCAACGATCTTTTTTTCAAAGATCAAAACACACTAAAAATGCTGCTTGATATATGTAACGGAGTTTTTGATTATCAGTTCTTGAAGCTGACAGCTGAAAAGTTGTTTCATAAAGTTTATGAAAACAACTGGCCAAGTCAAATGCCCCGAGCAAATCAGTTTCGATTCGCTGCCGAAACAAACAACCCAGAAATATTGGACATGAAAGAGAAAGTCCATCGTATGTACACTTATTTGAATCGACTGGAGCTAGCCATTGCACTTATTTTTCAACACCATAGAAGCGACAAATTTTCTGATTGCTGTATTCTTTTTTCTAATATTCTATCTTGGGTCGGAACAGCGAGATGCGCGATTGAGATGCTGGTTAATCCGCACATCGATTATGATTTAAACTTCGAAAAGTTAAAGGGTAAGAGTCAACGGAACCGGCAGTGCATTTTTCCAGGATTATTTGTCCCGTCTTCCCTGCAGGTTGCCG
>JAISCJ010000011.1 GCA_031265645.1 Holosporales bacterium
ATTACTCCGGCTACTTGCCATCAGGCCTTCGGATAATTTTACCAACCATTGAAACGAAGCCTACAAAAGACATAGTGAGAATCTGGTCATGACGCCACTATTCGACATCCAGCTTCGCAACACATCACTATTTGAAAAAATCCAACCATATCTAATCAGCTTAACCATCACAGACGAGCCTGGCCTGAAAAGCGATAAGCTAGACCTTGTTCTTGCAGACAAAAATCTGGACATTCCGCAAATTGGCGACCTTCTTAAAATCTCCCTTGGCTATAAAGAAACCGGTTTGTGCGATATGGGGACGTTTTCAATCGATGGCTACGCACTATCACATAATGAAATGCGCATAACCGCCCACGCTGCTGATTTTTTAGAAGATTTCAAAAATCCAAAGTCACGATCATTCGAAAATACTTCACTCGAGAGCATTATTCAAACAATAGCAGCAGAACATAATATTCCTGCAAGAATCTCACCAGAACTTTCCAACATAAACTTCCCAGCTATTCACCAAACATCCGAATCCGACTTACATTTCCTCACCCGACTCGGCCAACAATTCAACATCCTCATCAAGCCAGCTGGCAATTGCCTCATCGCTATGCCATCTGGGCACGGGTTTTCCGCAGCTGGCTCACAACTTCCCGAAGTTACGCTAACTCCAGACTCTACAATCAACTGGTTCTTAGAATTTTCAAAAAAGGAACAAGTTCCAAGCGTTACCGCCAAAGGCTATGACACTGACAATGCCGAAGAATTCTTTGAATCTGTTGGGGATGAAGATTATTCCGATGGCGATATTGGTTATTCCCTGCGCGGACTGTACACAACTCGCGAAGCTGCAAAGGTTGCAGCCAAGGCTGTGTACAAAAAACTCACCCAAAAAGCATACACTTTCACAGCCGAAATCCCAGGAAATCCAAACGTCCTCTCCGAATCAAACCTGAAACTCAGCGGCTTCCGCCAAGGCATCCCAACTGTCTGGATAATCTCTCGCAGCACGCACTCCCTGAATTCCGCGGGTTACAAGACTTCGCTTGAGGCAATGGTCCCAGCCGATTTCCAGAAGGAATTTAACGAACAACAGTAAACAACTCATTTTTTGAAAAAACAATCTACAAATCAATTCAAACTCTACTGTTTGCGAGCCTTTATACTGAAAAGTATCGAATTAAACAGCCATACAGGAACAATAGCACAACAGAACGAACAATTGGTCATAACGTGGCTATGCTTCGTGTGCGAGCGTTTAAACGCAACTGAATGCATGCCGCCGTTTTTAGACCATAAAAAGATATTTTTGGTAGAGTAAAAGTCTGCGCAATTCTTGTGCTACTCAACTAAATTGTTCTACTCTACCGAATATGGTTTGTTTTCGAGTTCACAATGCCCAAATTGTCAAAAAAAACACTAGTTGTGTATTACTCAAAAAGCGGGAATACGCGTCGTGTTGCATTGAAAATCCGGGAAAAAACAGGTGCAGATTGCTACGAAGTAGAGCCTATTGATGATTATCAACGCAGCTGGAAACTTTACTGGATTGCTGTCAAACATTTCATAACGCGTAAACGTCCCAAATTACGCGGGAGTCCACCGAATTTTGAGGCATATGACGTTATATTTGTGGGTTGTCCTATCTGGGCTGCGTTTCCTTTTCGTGCCTGGACAATTCCGCCGCCCTTGCTCTCTTTTCTTTACCAAAATCGATTCCAAAATAAAAAGGTCGTTCCTTTTGCAACCTACGATGGTTATGCTGGACGCTTTTTTGAAATATTTGAGAAGAAAGCAAAGGATGCTCGCATTATAAATGGCCTTATTTTCAAGAATGTTCCAAGAGTGTCTGAAAAGATATTGGAAGAACAAACGGCGGCTTTGCTGAAAAAAGTGGCAGAAGCAAATGTCTGAAATTACTGATGTAATACACTCGGAAATTGTTGCGCTGTTTACGCCAGAAAAGGTAACTAAAGTTCTTCGCTTTTTTAAAACGTCTAAAGAAAGCTACGGTGAACACGATAAATTCGCCGCAAAAATGCCAAGTATTATGCTGAGCTATGCTCTTGAACATCTTGATCCAGTTCAGAAAAAATTCTACCGCGCTAAACGAAGCCAGATAAGTTAAGCTTATTTTATTCTATATTTTTGTAATCGGCTGTTTGGTGTTTCAGGAATAGTGCGTTCAATCTTCGATTCTTTTAGTAATTTCCTGATAATATTGTTTAACTGGCCAGCGGTTCGTTGTTGTTTTAGCTGACTAGCAATTTCCGACTTGCTCAAAGGCTGTTTTTTTAGGAGAGAAAGTATTCGATCCTCTAACGTTTCAATTTTTGACTCTATCTGCGACTCTATCCGTAACTCTATCTGCATATAATTTTTGTTCGTTCGCATAATTGAAAGCCTTACTCCTGACGACTCTGAAATTTCAGGTTCTGGTAAGTTGTGCTCTTTGCATCGTTGTGCCATATCGTGAATGCCTGTTCCCATGCGTTCTATGTATTTCGTCAAATAAAGTGCTTCCGCAATCAGTGGGTTCGCCGGAAAGGACCCATGCAATTCCTTTATTTTATCGATGGGTAGGGCTTCTGGAAACGCCCCAGGATTCCATACTTCAAAACGGTCAGCGAACAGCATGACTTGCACGCTCCCATTGCTCGTAT
>JAISCJ010000074.1 GCA_031265645.1 Holosporales bacterium
AAAAACTATCAAAAACGTAAAAAGAAAAAGCAGAACAGAGGTTGTAGGAATCTTGATCCCAATGAAGGCACAAATCTGTGAGAACTTTTTCAAGCGGAGCAATTTTGTTGTATTTATCAGGAATACATAAATTTACAGCGTTTATTTCGAGCAACAGTCTAATTATTTTAGCATGCTCTGACAAATGCTTCTGCGTTTTTATGCAATCCATCGCGGCGTGCAACGCTCCGTCTTCAAGGTTTGGGTTCGCCTCATGTTCAAGTAGCAATCTGACAAGTTCGACATTTCCAAGCTTTATGGCCAATAAAAGGGGCGTTAGTTCAGATTTTTCAATTTTTGCATCAATGTTTATTCGTTCACTATTAACGAAAGCTTTTACAACTTCCAATTTCCCCTGTGTTATTGCGGAAAAAAGAGGATCTTGCCCTTCTTCATTTTGAAGGTGAATGTCTACGTCTTGACGCTTTAGCAGCGCTTCAACCATCTCAACGTAGTCCTCATCAATTGCCGCATGCAATGGCGCTTTTCCGCTTATTTTTTCGTTCGGATTTGCTAATTGCGCAACCGCCTCATCCGCGTTATAAAAATGAAATAAAAATGGGGCAGGGCGCTTTGAAAAAGTTTTCAGCGACTCTTCAATTTGTGTAATTACTGCTGCATCATTGCCAAACAATCGATGAGCCTGTTCGGGAATAGATGTTCTTAGACTGATATGCGTTCTCCATAATTTGTCACTGTAGAATTCGTCGTTTTGCCCTGAATTTCTGACTCTGACGCAATATACTCTTTCATTCTGTTTATCCAGCAAAGTATATGCCTGTGTCGCGGAATCCTTTCCTTGCCCGAATTGTTTCTCCCCCTCAGCAACAGCAATACACGCTCCGTACATTGTGAGCATTTCTTCGCCGTGTTCAGAGCAAAGCTTTTCACTACCCAACGGACCAGATGTCCCTTGGAGAAATACATATAACGCTTTAGCCAACATTCGTTTGGTCAAAACGGTGTGAAGAGGCTCTCCAAAGTAACGTTCAGGAAGAAATAAGTGACCAAGCCCCCAATCTAGAAGGAGCGTAAACATGTGTGACACAAATTTATACGTGTTTTCTTCGACAAATGGATGTTTTTTCTCAAACGATTTGACTAATAACTCGAAAACATCGTCTGGAATTGCCCTCTCAATTTCTTCGACAACGGGATCCATGGTTTTCTTTTCGAACATCGGATAGACAAGCCTTGCAAGTTTGCTGTTCGCAAAATTTTCCAGAAAAGAAACGTTGGCAAGAAGTGGTTCTCTGCGAAAGGAATCATAGTTCGGAAATATCATATCGTGATATGCATGCGTAGATTCGTGCAGTAACGTGAAAATGAAAGTGTCGTAAAGTCGACTGGAAATCCATGTATCTTCGTTTATCACAATGGTGCGAAATTCAGGATGATAACAACTTTCACGAATTATATTACCCACTCTTGTTTCTAGTTGCTTGGCAATCTTGATTCTTGAAAAATGATCAACAAAGGCATCTTTGCCAGCGTTTATAAAGCTCGCTGCGAGCAGTGACATTATGCGTTGAAAAAACGTGTAATCAGACATTATTTCGCGGGTACATTCCGATTCTAAGATGTTCTGATCGTGTTCTGGCAAATTGGAACAGTCAAACAAGCTATTTGGTCCGGAAAAACACAAGTTTACTAAATCAGCCACAATCACAGCTGATGGTAAGAATTTTTCTTCAGAATCGAATGATTTAGTGTATTCGATCACCTTTTCAAAAAGTTTTGCACGAACGTCCTCCTGTGGTTGATTTCCTTGGATGCGAGTAAACACCTTTTTCATTGAGGGCCACGATACATCTATTACAAATTCCTGATCCCCTCCGAATATTTTGGATAAATTTTCCATGGTTTCATGATCTGGAGCCTTTGGATATGTCTTTTCAGGCAGGCCATTGTTCTTTCGATATTCCTCCAGCAGTTGTATGTAAAAGCTTGGCGTGTAGCAAACTTTTTGAGGCGGAAAAATATTTAACTGCGAATTCACCCTTGGCAACCTTGCGCCGGCACACGATACGTGAATGCTGAGTGTGCAGGAAAACGCCACGAAAAACAATATTTTCACAACACAAACCTTTTCCAATCGATGCAATAATGTATAAGAATAATTCATAATTTTCTTTCGACGCAGAACATAAATACCCTCTTCTGAATTATAGCACGTATCAAACGGAACAATAAAGTCGCATTTCCTTTAAAGAAACGTTTGGGTATACTCCCTAACTTGAGCAAAGTTCCCGATTAATAATTAGCTGAGCCGTCATATTTTGATGGTGTGGCATACAGCGCCCAGATTGGGTATAGTCTCCACAGTTATTGATGTATACCGTAGTTCCTTCAGATGATTTCACGGCTGTTGTTTATTGCAATCCAGTTTATCGGATGCTCAGCTAGCTTCGTTTTAAGCGGGGAGTCAACAAAGCAAGTCTCTCAGAAATCTAAAGAAGGAAGCACCAGCCAATCTCGAGAAAAGCGCAATAGCTCCAGCCCAAAAAAGAAAGTGCCGTCGAACGTTCAAGTTGACGAAATCGTCGAAGATCAGAGCGATAGCCAGAATGTCGCCTCTCAGTACAACATCACAAACTTACCTGTTACAACATCAAAGCAAGCGTATTTAATCGACTTCGCAAGTGGAGCCGTTCTTTTTGAAAAAAACGCAAACGACTTGATGAGTCCTTCATCCATGACAAAGATTGCAACGGCGTGCTGTATCGCAGAACGGATCAAGTCAAACGAGACATCACTTGATTCAAAATGTTCTGTCCCGCGCAGTGCGTATCGTAAGGAAGGCTCCACAATGTTTTTAAACATCGGCCAGAGCGTTTCAATTGAGGATTTGCTAAATGGATTAATTATCGTCTCCGCCAATGATGCTGCTGTTGCGCTTGGAGATGCGGTTTGTGGTTCCGAAATTGCGCTTGCTGTAGCTATGACGTCGCTTGCAAAAAGTTGGGGCTGCGCTCGGACAACGTTCAAAAATGGAAGTGGACTTCCTGATGCAGAGCACAAAACGACTGCTCACGACCTTGCTATAATCGCTTCCCATGCAATTTCTGATTATCCGGAATTTCTTCATTTGTACTCACAAAAAGAGTTTTCTTTTAACGGAGTTACTCAGCAGAACAAAAACATTTTGCTAAGTCGTAATATTGGCTGTGATGGATTAAAAACAGGGCACACCAACGACGGAGGATACGGAATCGTAGTTACTTGCGTGCAAGATGGACGACGATTGATCTTGGTAGTGAATGGATATAAAGGAGAGCAAGAACGCGCATCTGATGCTAGTGCGCTGATTGCTTGGGGAGCAAAAACGTTCGTGAATCATTCTCTTTTTAAAGCCAATGCCATTATTGGGAAAATTCCGGTTTGGTACGGGGATGAAAGTGAGCTTCCAATTGCTGTTGAAAACGATGTGGTCGTCACTGTACCTAGCGCGTCGAAGCATGATGTAAAAATCATGATCCAATACGAAACACCCGTTTCTGCGCCGATTCAAAAAGGATCAACAGTTGGGGAAATTCGGATTACTTCAAATACTTTTAAATTCCCAGTCGTGATTCCTTTGGTTGCGGCAATCTCGGTAAAAGAAGGGGGATTTTGCACGAAGGTCAAGGACTCGTTCCGCTATTTGGTCTGGGGAGCAAGGAGTCCCAAAATGGTGGATGTGGGAGCTTCCAAGGGTTAGGCGGCCAATTTATGGCGAAGCTTTGAGCTTTGCGATCTATGGTTTTGGCTAGAGCATCTAAGAAATGGGCAAGAACGCGACTTTATAGATGATTTTGCTGGCTGAAATTCGGCAAGTTTCAATTACAAAAGAGATGCAAACCTGAAGCAAACCTGCGTTTTAGGCTTTACTTAATGTTTGAACTTCTTCGATGGACAACCCCGTATATTGACTGATAACGTCCGCTTGAAGACCTCCTGCCAACATCAAAGTTGCGGTTTCTAGAGCTTTTTTTGCTTCACCTTCAGCTAATCCTTCAGCTTTGCCTGCAGCCAATCCTTTGGCTTCCCCTTCAGCTAGTCCTTCTTGCCTTGCCCCCCAAATGCACGATTCATGTGCATCTGCATACATTTGGTGGCGACAATACTTATCATATTCTTCCGGTGTATAATTACTAACTTCCAGCACATCATAAGCCTTGCCAATTAGAGGCCAATGCTTCTTTATCTTTTCAAAATCCTCTTGTTCCGTAGTTTCTGCATTCTTGAAAAAATAACACCACTTATCCACTAAACTTTCTGACTCATCAAGAGTTTTATTGAATTTATCTAATCTTATAAACGAAAATGAAAACTCCTTTATGTTGTTTGCATGCGTAACTATATCCAATAGTGCATTGTGACTAATACAATCTTCTCCTTTGATTAAAGATAACGTATCTAAAATTGCCAAGAATATTACCGGCTTAACATCACCATATACGACGTCCAAATTTTCCTTGGTTTTATTGTTAGGATCACGCCTCCTTAATTGAATAGAATATGCTCTGCTAGCATAAAGACACGCACGTTTAATAAAAAATGGATCACCATAATGTTGCATTTCAACAATAAACTGATTCTTATCAGTGTCCGTGCACCTGACATCAACGATGGTCTGGCGAAGTGCCGCAATCTCTGGATCCTGATGTGTAGGCAAAAACACAACATCCTCAATTGGCTGTCGAGTGCCATCAAATACGGCGTTCAACAAATCAATAAGAATGTCCTTATTTGGTTCGGATCCAAATATTTTCTTAAACATCCAATCGTTTCTTGGGTTCAAAAACCGTTCCATGCGACACAACCCCGACTCCGCCTACTAACTTTCATGGTATCATATTTTGCCAAATTCGGTGCATTTTAAGTGATCTTAAATAAAACCATGTGTCTCGTCGTAATCTATATTGTACTTACAGTGTGTCGACAATAAAAAAAATGCAAATTGTGAATATAAGAATCAGGAAGGGAGGGAAGAAATCGCAATGCAAATGAATGGGATCGGATATAAATCATTCAATAAAGTATTCACAAAGCCTATGCATGGAGGGAATACTTTGGAATGGGGGCAGATTTGCGAACTACTCAGCTGTATACAACTACATGTATATTGTATATGACTTGTGACGTGATCCCGTTCGAAAGGATTAATATTACGCGGGGTGGCTGACCATAACCTCGCTAGCGACAGAATCTTAAGGATAGTCAACCGTATTTGTGTTGGCAAAAAAAAATTAGAGACATCTATTTAACTAGTTTGTGCACGCGATTTTAGGCGATTCATTGTAATTGCATTTTTTTCGATTTATTCACGAACCCAATGGTTGTGAAGATGCGAATATGCGCTCACTCCGTTATGGCATGCCAAGTAAGAATTCAATACAATGCATAATGTTGCCCTGCAGAAAGACGCGAGCCGTCATAAAAAATGTCGCTATTTACGTTGACGTCCCCGTTTAGTCCAGGCGGAGATCAGCCTGAAGCTATTCGATTTTTGGTTTCAAGCATTGAACAGCAAAACAAAGACCAAGTGTTGCTTGGCGTAACAGGGTCAGGAAAGACGTACACAATTGCCAACGTAATTGCCCAAACGTCGCGCCCCACAATAATCATCAGCCCAAACAAAACGCTTGCAGCGCAGCTTTATGCAGAAATGGCCGACTTTTTTCCGAATAATGCGGTCGGGTATTTCGTCTCATATTACGACTATTACAAACCAGAAGCATATGTCCCAAAAACAGACACGTATATTGAAAAAGTCGCCAGCATCAACGACACAATAGACCGGATGCGACACGCCGCCACGCGCGCGTTGCTGGAAAGGCGCGATGTCATCATTGTAGCAAGCGTCTCATGCATATATGGCATAGGGTCCCCGCAAGACTACAGTGAGATGTCGTTTAAAATATCCTGCGAAGATTGCGTAAATGTGCATGATTTATGCTTAAAACTCACAGAAATGCAATATCGCCGAAACGACATATTCCTTCAAAGAGGCACGTTTCGCAGCAAAGGGGACGTGCTTGAAATATTTCCAGCGCACCATGAAGACAGAGCCTGGCGCATAAGCTTTTGGGGCGATATTGTCGAAGACATAATCGAAGTAGACGCGCTAACGGGAGAAAAAATTGCGAAGTTAAGCGCCGTTCATGTTTACCCGAATAGCCATTACGCAATTCCGAAACCAACATTGCAACAGGCTCTTGTGAATATAAAAGCTGACCTTGCAGAGCGCTTGATTGAGTTGCGTGATGCGAATAAATTGATTGAAGCACAGCGATTAGAACAACGTGTGCGTTTCGACTTGGAGAATTTGGCGTCTTGCGGCAGTTGCGCCGGAATAGAAAACTATTCTCGTTATTTTAGCGGGAGGAACACAGGTGAAGCGCCCCCAACGTTGTTTGAATATTTGCCTGAAAATGCACTGCTTGTCGTTGACGAAAGCCACGTAACCGTCCCACAAATTGGCGCAATGTATATTGGCGACCAGCGACGAAAAGGTGTGCTGTCAGAATTTGGATTCCGCCTGCCTTCATGTAAGGACAATCGCCCTCTTAGCTTTGATGAGTGGGATAAAATGCGCCCACAGACACTGTATGTTTCTGCTACGCCTGGGACCTGGGAGCTTGCACAAACGAATGGCGTGTATGCGGAACAAATCATCCGGCCAACCGGTTTGCTCGATCCTTTTTGTGAAATCCATCCGTGCGAACATCAAGTCGATGATTTAATCCATGAATGCAAGAAAACCGTGGCTAATGGCTGGCGAGCGTTGGTAACCGTATTGACAAAGAAGATGGCTGAACAGCTATCAGAATATTTACTAGAAGCTGGAATCCGAGCAAAATATTTGCATGCTGAAATAGAAACGCTTGAACGAATAGAGATTATACGTGCCCTGCGAGCAAAGGAGTTCGATGTTCTGATAGGAATAAATTTGCTTCGTGAAGGGCTTGACATCCCAGAGTGCGCGCTTGTTGCAATTTTGGATGCCGATAAAGAAGGTTTTCTTCGCTCCAAGCGTTCGTTGATTCAAACAATTGGACGGGCAGCCAGAAATGCAGAAGGGCGCGTCATCTTTTATGCAAATGTGCTTACGGATTCGCTGAAAGCCGCAATTGAGGAAACAGAGCAGCGTAGAGCAAAACAAGAAAAATACAATGAAGAACATGGAATTACGCCACAATCTGTTCAAAAGGATGTGGCGTTGAAAAAATCTGATAAAATCGCAAGTCACGAAAAAAAGAGTACGACTCAGCTAGATTTATCAGACTTTGCTGACTTCGACTTGGACGACATACAACAAAAGATAAATGAACTTGAAGCCGCAATGAAAAAAGAGGCGCTAAACTTAAATTTCGAAAAAGCAGCCTCGATTCGTGATGAAATGAAGCAATTAAGCGCATTGCTGCTTCGCTAGCCAAGAATTTTGCAGATAGAAGTCCCCAAAACGCCGGATTATTTCAGTTGTAATCGGCTTAGATTATTTTGTAGGGTTGTTTCTACGGATAAACGAATGTGTTTGTGCTGGTGACTGTTATCTCGGTAATTTAACTTTACAATCTTAAATGATTAATTGTTTTTCCCCTTAATGCTTGCCTTATTCTTTGCTACTATCTATTAGGTCTGTACGTGCCCGCTCCAGCGTGGCCATCATGAACAGGGAATATATGAAAAAGTACTTATTCGGAACTTTGGCGTTGTGCTTATTTTTAAGCCCAAGGGCCTTGCCTGAAAACGAATCGGATGATGATGAAGATTCCGTAATTGACGAATCTATTGCGCCGCCTAAAGCAGCAGAAGCGTCTTTCGATAATGCGGCGAACCAACTTGTTGAAGCTGTTCTGACCGCATCTCAGCGCGCAGCCTTAAAGAATGGCAACGAGCTAGAGCAAGAGATGAAAAAAATATGCAGGAAAATTGTTTCGGAGGCAATTGAAAAAAGCAAAGAACTTCGGGCACTTCGTTGCGACGTGTTAAAGGGATTAGGAGCTGGCAAAAACGCGAGAGGAGAGTTCCTTCCGGACCTAAGATTAACCGGAAGTTGGAACGCTCACCATGAAGCATATGGGCGCGAAGAAGACGCGAATGGGAAACGGGATAGCACAGTGAAAACCGAACATAGTGACACCTCTCGTACCGGGCCTGGTTTGACTGTAAATTTGGAACACGTGTTATTTAATGGAGGAGCTTCTGTGGCTGCAGTAAGGCAGACTAATTATGAAGCCAAAGCTGCATATGCTAACTATAAGGCAAAGGAAGGTGCTGCTATAGAGCAGATGTTAAAGCTTGCTTTTGACATAATTATGTACCGGTTAATTCTTCGATACAGTGAAATAACGACTACTGTTTATAAGGAAATCTTGAAATCCGAGCTAGAAAAGCTTAATGCTGGAGAAGTTGATCGCTCTGAAGTGGCTTTGACTGAGGCACGAGTTGCAAAATCAGAGGCAAAGTTATCAGAAATCAGGTCAAGACTGGAAGGCCTTGAGGGCGATCTTCTTCGTTTTACGGGTATAAACAGCAATGATCTTCCGCTTGTATTTCCTGATTTGGTAAAACTTTTGCCGAATACAATTGAAGCAGTAAAGGATATTGCTTCGAAGGAAAATAGCCAGCTTTTAGCAGGACATTTTGCTATTTTAGCAAGCAAAGCTGCGATAAACAGGACAAAAGCTGGATATGCTCCAGTTATAAGATTAACGGCGGATACTGGTTTAAGCAAAAGGTATACATCTAGCGCAAATAGATCGAATAATGACAGTAAATATGGGTCACCCCGGGAAAACCGTGATAGCGTAGGCAGCGCTTCTATCGGACTGTCTGTGACATTGCCGATTGATATTAAGGGGTCTGTCAGTACGGGGCTTGGAGGCGCTCGTCAGGAATTTGTAAAAAACAGAATCAACGCGGACAAGGCCCATGGCGATCTTATGTCTGAGATCGAGACATATTGGGGTAACTTGAAAAACAGGAAAGATGCGGTCGACGCCAATAAGCGCCACGTAAAAGCTTGTATGATCCAGCTCCAGGCCTCATTGCAAGAACTTGCTGTTGGCGCGAAGGTTTATACGCAGGTGTTAAAGGCGCAGTCTGACGTTTTGGATGCGCAAGAAGCGTATGTTCAAGCTGAAGAGACGTATGTATTGGGCGTGCTGCATTTGTTGATGATGATGGGCCGATTGAATCCGCAAGCATTTGGTGCCGAAGCTCTAGACTTCAACGAACAAACTTCTGCCACGTATAAAGACCTTGAATATACGCCAACTGACAAGGATGAAAAGAATGACGCGAAAAAAGACGAACAAACGAAGCAAAACCCTGAGTCTGTTGTTTATGTAAAGGATGACAACGAGACGAAAATCTACCCTGCAAAGGTTGAAATGAGGCCGATTTTTTAAGTTCATCACGGGGGCTGACTTATCAGCCCCAAGATTTTTGTGCGTAAAAACTTTAAAAATCTAATGATGCAAAGCACACCATGGTCGGGGTATACTTGGTGTGTTTAGCCTTTTATACCAATGGCAACAGGGATGGCAAGCTTCGGCAAGTTCGTTTTTTTGATTTTTTCTGGCATGCTGCTAATTCCTGAGCAAGGCGCAATAGGGAAAAACAACGAAACGCCAAGATTGCCACGCTTTGCATGCGTTAAGTCATCGAAAGCAAATCTTCACGTCGGGCCTGGACTTCAATATCCAGTAGACTGGGTTCTGACGCTAAAGCGCATGCCCGTGCAGATAATCTCGGAATACGGCCCTTGGCGACGGATAAAGCTTTGTGACGATACAATCGGTTGGGTCCACAAAAGCGTGTTGTCATCAAAAAAAACCATCATGTTTAAAAGCGATTCTATAATATTTCATTCCCCATCGGAAAAATCTAAAAAGCTTGCTCAGGTAGGAAAAAACGTTGCCGCCATCATAACAAAAACAAAAAATGACTGGACGAAAGTTCTTGTTGTTGCTGAAGATGGCGAAAATTTTGCTGGGTGGGTTAAGACTCAGCGTCTGTGGGGAGCTACAGGTTAAAGGCAGTTTTATGATCTGTCTGCATGATTTTCAAAGTCATGAAGATAGCTTCTTCCTTTCCCATAATGCAGAAGTCTTTATCAGCTCAAAGCTGAAATGTAAAAAGATCAATCGACGGACAAACTTTACTACAACTCTAATTCCTTTATTTTTACTTGGACCCAAACACATGTGAAACAGTTTTATATTTTAAATTATTCGAACTTTTCGAAAAGACAGTTGACTCCCAGCGTTAATTGGTCAAGAATCGTGTATTTTCGGATTTTTTCTCATGAAACATCAACCTCTCGCGAAATTCACTCTGTTTGCCAACATTAAAGCTATCCACGGACCGTAAATATCCCATGACTCTTGTCCAAACTTCACATTTTTGCCTTTGTGCATCTGCCGCGGCGTGCCCTCGTCGACTTTCGTCATCACATAAATGGCAATACTCGTGTTCCCCTGCTAGATAGCCGTGCTTGGGACAAATGGAAAACGTCGGAGTTATCGTAATATATGGCAATCGAAACATTGACGTCGCTTTTCGCACCATATCCTTACACGCTTCGGCAGAAGATATACGCTCTCCCATGTAGAGATGCATAACGGTTCCCCCTGTGTACTTAATTTGGAGTTGTTCCTGAAGTGTTAACGCTTCAAAAGGATCGTTAGTATATCCGACTGGAAGCTGTGATGAGTTTGTATAATATGGCGCACTACTAGTTCCAGCTTGTAAAATTCCTGGAAAGCGCTTTTGATCTTCTTTTGCAAACCTATATGTCGTTCCCTCTGCAGGAGTTGCTTCGAGGTTGTATAGGTGTCCCGTTTGCTCTTGAAACGCGACCAAATTTTCGCGCATTCGATCTAGCAAGCGAATGGCCATTGCACAACCAAATTCGTCTGCTACACTGTGTTCGTCGTTCGTGAAATTGCGAACCATTTCATTTACGCCATTTACACCGATTGTCGAAAAATGATTTCGAAGCGTTCCAAGGTATCGTTTAGTAAATGGGTATAATCCACAATCAAGATGGCGGGAAACTACCTGCCTTTTTATCTCAAGGCTCTGTTTGGCTAATTCCATTAATTCGTCCATGCGTCGCATCAAACCTTCTTCGTTGTTTGCGTAAACGTATCCAAGTCTTGCGGCATTTATCGTAACGACACCGATTGACCCTGTCTGCTCTGCAGATCCGAAAAGGCTGTTTCCACGTTTTAGCAATTCGCGAAGATCAAGCTGCAATCGACAACACATAGAGCGAATCATTCCTGGGTCAAGCTCTGAATTCACAAAATTTTGAAAATATGGCAATCCATACTTTGCCGTCATCTCAAACATGCTGTTTGCATTCTCACTGTCCCAAACAAAATCCTTCGTTATGTTGTATGTAGGAATAGGAAACGTAAAAACTCTTCCTTTTGCATCCCCATTACTCATAACCTCAATATAGGCACGATTGATCATGTCCATTTCAGCTTGCAGCTCGCCATAGGTAAAATCCATGGTTTTCCCAGCAATTACAGGATACTTATTCGCTAAGTCAGCAGGGCAAACCCAATCAAACGTCAAGTTCGTGAACGGGCATTGAGATCCCCATCGTGATGGAACATTGAGATTGTAGATAAATTCCTGCATATTTTGCAGTAATTCGCTGTAAGGAACATTGTCGATTTTGATAAATGGTGCCAAGTATGTGTCAAACGAACTAAATGCCTGTGCACCAGCCCACTCATTTTGCAACGTTCCAAGAAAATTCACGATTTGGCCCATTGCGCTAGACAAGTGTTTCGGCGGATTTGACTCAACCTTACCAGGAACGCCATTAAAGCCCTCCTCTAACAGCATACGAAGTGACCATCCAGCGCAGTACCCCGAGAGCATGTCCAAATCGTGAATCTGAAAATCTCCTTCGCGGTGAGCCTTTGATACCAACTCAGGGTAAACTTCGTCCATCCAATAATTGGCGACGACTTTTCCTGATAAGTTTAGTATCAGGCCACCTAGAGAATAACCCTGATTGGCGTTCGCATGTACTCTCCAGTCCAATTGATCAACGTATTCATTAACGGACTGAATTACGTCCAACACGTTTCGCTTGTCACGACGCAGTTTACTATGTCTTTCCCGGTACACAATGTATGCACGCGCAGTCTTAAAGTGATTCGACGTGATGAGTGCTTGTTCAACGATGTCTTGAATCTCTTCAATAGACACGCCCATTGGATAGTTTTTGTGCCGAATTATTTTAATGACTTGCGCTGCAACAAGGCGAGCTTCCTCTTCTCCAAACTCACTTGTTTCTGCTCCTGCCTTTGTGATTGCAGTCACGATGCGTTCTCTATCGAACTTTACTCGTTGTTGGTTTCGCTTCACTACTTCAGGAAGAACACCACCTGCCATATTTAAAATGCGACAATCGCTGATTTGATTAGCCATCACGCTCTCCATAACTCCAATGTGCCCTGTGTTGTTCCCCCTACGTTCTGCGTTCTGTTCGCTCATGCTACATCCTCATCTATGCAATCCCCATGACAGTGTATTAGGTAGGATTAGCATTTTGTTATTCTTTTTTTGGTAAAATTATCTATATTGTTCGTATTTAGGGTTGAATTCCATCTACCTAGCACGAATGCTGGCAAAAATGCGATGGCAGCCTAAAAAGCTTTAGATTCCAAAAGTTTTTGATTTTTGATCGCTGTTTTTGAATAGTGCGCACAGTGCAAAATTGTGTGCACAAACTAGTTACGTAAATGTCTCAAGCCCCTTCTATTCCTCTCCTATGTCACTTACGCTAATTCCTAAATTTCTTAATTTCCTGTGTAAAGCCGTGCGATCCATTCCAATAAACTTTGACATGTGGGAAATATGCCCTCCGAAGCGTTTAAGCTGAGCTAATAAATATTCGCGCTCAAATGCATCTTTAGCCTCCTTTATTGGAAGGGACGAAATAGTCGCGCTTTTTTTATCCCACTCTTGGCTGAATTGATTTCCTTTTAAGACTTCAGCAGGAATGTCGTCTACATTAATCGACATTGAGCCATTGTTTATAGATAAGATCAAACTGCCTTCCAATGCGTTTTTTAACTGCTGAATATCTCCTGGCCAGGAGTATGATTCCAACAGCGTTAGTGCGTCGGCAGTTAGATTTTTTAAAGGAATATTTTGCGCCGCGGCAATTGCTGCCAAGAAGTGCTTGGATAACAAAGCTAGATCTCCACGTCTTGAAGAAAGCGGAGGAATTGATATCGATGTTACGTGAGTTCTGTAGTACAAGTCTGTCGAAAAATCTGCGCTGCCAAGTAATTCATCTGGGCTCTTACTCGACCCCGTAATAATCCTCACATTTACAGAAATTGAAGTTGATCCGCCTGTTCGAGTAAATTCGGAATCCTGAAGAAATTTAATCAGACGAATTTGCGCACTCATAGGAAGACTTGGAATTTCATCAATGAACAAAGTCCCATTGTGAGCATTTTCCAGCATCCCAATCTTCCTTGGAGAGTGTTCATCCGCATAGATCGTTTCTAGCCCAAACAGTTCTACTTCAATCTGTTGAGGCGGAGTAAAAAAGCAATTTATAGAGAAAAATGATTGGTCTGCGCGTAAGGACAAATTGTGTACATAACGCGCAATAGCAGCACGATCGCAACCAACGGGACCATGAATGCACATGCGACTATTTGTTGGAGCAACAGCATGAATTTGTTGCTTTATGTCTTGTACCTCACGACTGTCTCCTACAAGAGAGCAAAGAAAAGGAGCACGAACCTTTAGTTCATCGACTTCGCGGTGCAACTTCGCGGCTTCAATAGCTCGGCGAACGACCAGCAGTAGTCTATCAGCCTGAAACGGCTTTTCAATAAAATCGTATGCGCCTATTTTTATTGCCGATACAGCTGTTTCTACAGTGCTGTGCCCACTCATCATAACAACAGGGACATACGGATGATCTCGCATTATTGTTTCCAAAATTTTTAGTCCGTCCCTTGAGCCATCGCCAAGCCAGACGTCCAAAATGACGAGCCCAGGCTGGCGGGCTTTAATTGATTCCAACGCGTGAACTCCGTCTAAAACAAAGCGAGCATTGTATCCTTCGTCATTTAAGATTCCGCTAACCAGATCACAAATGTCTGTTTCGTCATCAACTATTAGGATGTCAACCGGCATGCGCCTCTGATCTCTAATCGGCACGTATGCCCTAAAATATCAAAAAAAACGAAACAACAAAAAAATAGTTAGTACTCTGCCTGAACACCCCACAGGGTTTGCGCATATGATAAACGTTATTAAAATTTTAATAGCGTAGTAAACGTTTTAAAAATATTCCTTGTTTGTCGCTTTTTCATCTAACAATGAGCAGGCCCAATCTGCCCAAGGTGTAACTCGACCCAGCGAGTAGTTTTTTTCGCCAGCTCAACATTGTGAGTCGCCACTACAGCAGAAAGTTGGTTATTCTGAGCTAATTCGAGCAACAAGTCAAAAACGCTATGCGCCGTTATATCATCCAAATTGCCTGTGGGTTCGTCGGCGAGAATGATTTCAGGGGAATTTGCTAAAGCTCTTGCAACCGCGACTCGCTGCTGTTCTCCGCCTGAGAGCTGGCTGGGAAAATGATTTAGGCGATCCCCGAGCTTCATTTCATCCAGCAACATCTCTGCGCGTTCAGCTGCACCTGGTTTATGAGATATCAATAATGGCAGCATCACATTTTCCATCGCGGTCAATTCAGGAAGCAAATGATGGTATTGATAAACAAAGCCGATATGTTCTCGGCGGACGTTATCCTTTGATACGGACGAATTTGATGTACGCGAAATAAATCGACATAACCTTTGGGTGAGCCGGCAACTATTTTGGCGTTGAACATCACTAACGCCAATGTACTCAAAGTACGTGCCCATAATGTCCACTTTGCCATGGGTCGGCGCATCAATTAAGCCCATAATTTGCAATAGCGTCGTCTTTCCTGTGCCGCTTGCTCCAGTTAGTGCAACCACTTCATTCTTTTGCAACTCAAAATTCACGCCCTTTAAAATATCTAGCTTTATCCCACTTGTTGTAGCGAACGTTTTTGTTATGTCTTGGAGTGATAATATTGGCGCCACAGTGTTGCTTCGTACAGAAAATCACACATGATAGTAACAAATCAAGCAAGTGTAAACTTCCATAATTTGCTAGCTCGCATAATTTTGGTACGGTTGCAGAAGGGTTAAAAATTAATTAACAGCAGGGTTGAAATGGACATTGAAGTACGCAATGAACGCCGGATGCGCCATAAGCGGCGCCGCAATAAGCCAAAGCGGCAGATAAAATCATTCGTTCCGAATTTTTTAACGTTAAGCGGGATGTGTTGCGGCATATCTGGCGTGCATATGGCTCTTATCGGAAATATGAGTGCGGCAATTGTCGCGATCCTGATGGCTGCGTTCTTTGATGGAATTGATGGACGCACGGCTCGCAAGCTTGGGGTAAGCAGCCACTTTGGAGCAGAACTGGATTCTTTGTCTGACTCTGCGACGTTCGGAATTTCTCCTGCGATAATTGCTTATGTACATTCTCTGAAAACTCTCGGAAAGCTTGGTTGGGCAATTTCCCTTTTGTTCATCATGTGCATGGCGCTTAGACTTGCACGCTTCAATACCAGAGCCCTGGAAAAATCTGATCCTGTATGGATGGACGGATTTGGAACAGGAGTTCCCGCCCCTGCTGGTGCGTATCTATTGCTAATGCCTGTTATGCTATACCAAGGATTTGGACTTGCAATTCCCGTCTGGACAAATGGATTGTGGGCCATTGCAGTTTCGTGTCTCTTGGTAAGCAGAATACCCACTTTTCTGCCTAGCCACAAAGAACATGCAACGTCGCATAAACATTCCATGACAGTGTTGTGTGGTAGCGTAGTGTATATTGGTGCAGCGTATAGCTTTCCTTGGTGGACAATGATGCTTACGGGAATTGCATATTTAATATCACTTCCGTTTAGCGCGTCGAAAGCTTACAGCTGTCGTCGGAAACTATTAAATTAACGAACAGGATTTGGTTACATGCAATCATTCGAACTTGCGAAACAAAAATTTGAGCAGCCGTTCTTTTCTTTGTTGTACGAAGCACATACTGTTCATTTAAAAAATCACGAATCTAACAAGATTCAAGCCAGCACATTGCTTAGCGTTCAAACTGGCGGCTGCTGCGAAGATTGTGCGTATTGCGCGCAATCAATTCGCAACGGGACAAAAATGCCAAAGCAAACTATATGCGACGTTGCTTCAATTGTCGCGGCCGCCAAGCATGCTAAAGCCATGGGAAGTTCCAGGTTTTGCATGGGAACGTCTGGACGCGCGCCAAATGATCAAGTGTTTGAACTTATTTGCTCTGCAATAAAAGAAGTAAAGGCGCTAGGGCTAGAGGCTTGCGTAACCATGGGAATGATCAACCGTGAGCAAGCCGCAATTTTAAAGTCGTGTGGTTTAGATTTTTATAATCACAACGTAGACACGTCGCCTGAATATTACGGGAAGGTTATAACAACAAGGACAATTGAAGACAGAATTCATACAATAAATATTTTGCAAGAGGTCGGGATAAAGGTTTGTACAGGCGGAATTTTGGGCCTTGGAGAAACGAATGACGATCGAATCAAAATGCTAATATTGCTGGCAAACTTAAACGAACCGCCTGCGTCAGTGTCAATTAACCGACTTGTCAAAATTCCAGGAACAAGACTTGAATCAGCTCCAGAGGTGGATCCTTTCGAGTTTGTTCGCTGTATCGCTTTGGCTAGAATTTTAATGCCGACATCTGTTATTCGTATTTCTGCTGGACGCGAAAGCATGAGCGATGAACTACAGGCCCTTTGTTTTTTTGCTGGTGCAGGAAGCATTTTTATGGGAGATGCACTGCTGACAGTTCCTAACACGGGCGCGGACGCAGATATAAGGTTGATTACAAGGCTGAACTTGACGCTGGCATAAGATTTTGACTACAGTCAAGTTACGTCTGCGCTTATGGCGCATCAACGCGAATTAATGCGTCTTTCTATCGGTCAGTGGGCCAGCTGTTTTCGCATCAATAAACTGTCTTATATACGGGTTTTCTGTGCTATCCATTCCCACCACAGACCCTGTCCAAATAATTTTTCCTTCGAACAAAAATGCCACTCTGTCGGCAATTTGACGCAAACTATCTAGGTCATGCGTAATTGTGATTGCGCCAATGTCTGAACATTTTACAGAGCGCACAATCAAATCATTCACGATATTACTGGTAATTGGGTCTAATCCCGTTGTTGGTTCGTCGAAAAAAATCATCTTAGGTTGAGATGCTAATGCTCTAGCCAAGCCGACTCTCTTTAACATCCCACCGGACAGCGACGCAGGGTATAAAAATGCCGTCCTATGTTCAAGGTCGACCTGTCGCATCTTTTCAAAGGCGATTTGTTGTGCCGCCCCAGGGTCCATGCCCTTTCCGTAGATCAGCCCAAACGTAATATTTTCCCAAACGGTCAAGCTGTCAAAAAGTGCGCCTCCTTGAAATAGCATTCCTATGGAATTGCGCAATTCTTCGGCTTCGTTCTTTTTCACTTTGTCGACGTCAATGCCGTTTATGACAATTGTTCCTTGTTGTTTCTTAACTAAACCCAAAATAGTCTTGAGTAGGACAGATTTTCCTGAGCCCGAGCAGCCCAGCACAACCACCGATTCTCCATCCATTACCTCAAGGTCCACGCCACTTAGGACTTGTTTTCCATTCAGCGTAACGTGTAAATTTTTGACCGATAACACGAATAAAATCCTTTTTTTTTACTTGCAAAATATAATTGTTGTCAGAATATAATTCAAGAACAATACCGTTATAGAAGACATAACGACTGCATTCATAGTCGCGCGCCCAACTCCAGCAGAGCCTCCTGATGAGTTTGCACCCTTAAAACATCCGGTCAGTGCGGTGCTCACTCCGAAAAAAGCCGACTTTATTAGACCTGTCGTCACATCACTAGTCTGAAGAAATTGTCGCGTCATTTTCATGTACTGCTGTGCGTCAAAATCCAACTGGCAGACGGACACAATCAAACCACCAAGCACGCCAATTATGTCAAAGATGAACACGAGCAAAGGCAACGTAACCAAACCTGCCAAAATCCGCGGCCAATAAATATACCGATAGCAACACGTCGACAAAGTGGACATTGCGTCGATCTGCTCTGTGACCTTCATTGTTCCGATTTCTGCAGCCATTGTCGCGCCAACCCGCCCTGCAAACATTAGCCCGGATATTACTGGGCCTAATTCTCGCGTAATGCATAGGACGACCAACATTGGAAGCGCGCTTTCTGCTGAAAACCTGGAAAAGCCTGTGTAACTTTGGAGAGCCAGCACTGCACCAGTGAAGATCGCAGTCAAACCGATGACGGGGATCGAATAAAACCCCACGTCCACGATTTGCCGAATGATCTGCCGCCAATAATACGGAGGGCGTAGGCCGTTAAATACTGTGGTAAATAAAAAAATGATATATCTGCCGCAGGACTCACAAAAATTAAGAGTGCTTTTTCCAATGCAAGCGAGCGCGTTCAATCCTATGCTCAACGTTAAAATGCCTTTATAAGGATTCTATCATTTAACATAAATCTGCGCATGGAAATACACGTTCGCTTCTGAACGTCTCCACATATCTGATTTTGCTTAGGAATGTGCTGCATATATTGTCCTGGGGTCATAACATACAAAACAGTATGGGACTGTTGGAACCTATCCAAATTCGGAAACAGATCCCCGGAAAACCAAGGGTTTGACGACGCTGTTGTCAACGTAATTTAGTAAACCGTATTTGTGCTGGCAAAAAATTAATCACAAAACGAACGCAATACTCCAGTGATTCGTCGAGAGGACGATGGTTGGAGGCAGATTTTGTTACAACCGACCGTTGTGTGAATTCCGTGGGTAACTCAACCGCCCAGAATAACATGTGAATAAACAACGAAATGTTCTAAAATTTCAAAACGTTT
>JAISCJ010000098.1 GCA_031265645.1 Holosporales bacterium
ACTCGCGCTCCGTTTGTGTTGTATTCGCTCCAACCAATGCGCATTTCAGAAAGATCGCTTCCAATGTCCACGAGATTCTCTCGCGTGGTGGGCGAATTATCTTGATAACGGATCGTCAAGGCATGGAGTTTTTTGCAGGCGAATCGCGGGCATCAATTCAGTTCCTTTTGGTTCCAGAATCGGGAGAGGTCTCGGTTGCGTTTGTGTATAGCGTGGTGGCGCAATTGCTAGCGTATAACACTGCAAAAAGCATGGGGCGAAACACAGATCGGCCACGGAATCTTGCAAAGTCTGTTACGGTAGAATAAATTGAGAGGTTCTCGTGGCGTCTGGGGTAAGTTAATGGTTTTGAATTATGTCCATAATTTTTAAGCGCACGAAAACAAGCAGAGCAATGAACGTAGTGAGGCTTTAGTGCCACATTAACAAAAAAAGAATGCCGAAAAATGTGGCGCGTAGGTTGCATCGAAAAAATGTGTGGATTTACTCGTTTTACTGTAAAATCTTCTCTCATAGTATGGTCTTTCACATAGTGCAATTTATTTTCAACAAACCAGTGTTCTCTGATGCAACTTGCGAACTCGCACAAATTTAAAGCCTTATTTACCACATAATATCGTCGAGAAACAGTTTGCTTTTTATCTATCCGGATGACTTCTCGCTCGCTAATTACCTCAATTACAAGTGGCTCACAATTGACATAAAAGTCTCTGTAATCTTGATACAACTATTGGTGCTTTTTAGCAATCATTCTATTTCTAGGAATTCGCCCTGGGAGATGCTCAGAAATGCTGCCGTCTACTCTCGGAGGAACAGACAATGCCCGTGTTGCAATACATCGTGCGATTGAGAAAATTTTACGGAATTGCTACTGTTCACATAGTGGGGGAAGCAATTATTAAGCGTTCACTAATATCTGTGCACATTGCCCATTGAATGATGTGACACATTGGTTATGCAGAGATACAGATATTAGTAGTAGAATGTAAAAAAAAAGCGTTAGGGTTGGCATCGTTTAACAGTTCAATTGAACAGCAGGAGGTGTATGTATCGGCTAATAACTACGCCTGGACGCGCGAAGTTAAGAATTCCTACAGTATTAACTTCCGAAGAAGATACTTCTTCTGCTATCGTATCGCGTTCGCCTGAATGGATGATTTCAATAGACGCTTTGTGCAAGGGGACTGTAGAAGGATTTGCTGAATACATACACTTGTTTGGATGGTTTTCTGAGTCCAGTCACTACATCGACGGAGACGTTGCTGGGTCAATGTTTTCATCTGGTTCAATTCGAAATTCCGGATTAGTCTTCATAATTCCAAATGGAGAACACGTCCCAAAGATTGAACAGCAGTTGTACCGTGGAAAACTTGTCGATAAACTCATCATAGTGCGCTTAGGCTGGACAGAAGACAAAAATGAAATTCTTCAACAAGTTACGTTTGGAGGCGTAAGATTTATAAGATACCAGCAAAATGTGCAATATCTTGTTGTTCATGCTCAAATAACGAGCAAAGAAAACGACATACAAATATTTAAACAAAAAGATGGAAGCGCTTCAGGGCATAAAATTAGCTCTGTTGAATACGATTCTAACAAATTGAAACTATCTTAAGACATGCAAGCGGGGGAAAAATGGAATGGCACAACCATATGAATTAATAGATGTTCCTGGCAGTGAGGATTTGCGCATATTGACTGTATCAAAGTCTATTGGCATGCCAACCGAAAAAGCAATTGGGTCAAAAACTCCATGGTGGATGATTAGTATTAAGGGTGATAAAGAGATTTTATCGTCAACAGTAGAAGGAAATTCTGTTTATAAAAATTTTGCAGAGCTGTATGGGTTTCAAATAGATGTTTCGCGCGAAGTCTCGTCTGATATAAGCAATCAATTGTTTACGTCTGCGATGATAAGGCACGAAGATTGCATTGTTCTGATTCCGAATGGTGGATACGTTGCTGAGCTTGAGAATATTATGAATTCTGGAAAGCCCATAGCGAAAATTACGATACAAGGTACTGGATGGTACAATAATGCGCTCAAGCCTTTTACTACAATTGCGTTTGACAATTGTTACATCATATCGATTACGCACGATCTTGACCGCGCGTTCATACGTTTTCGCGTTCAAGACAAGACACATACGTTCTTCGCGCATGATCAAAAAGGAGAATCCTCAGGACAGTCAATTTGCACGGTCACGTTAGGAGATAACAAGAACACAGTAGAAGAGTAGAGCGCCTCGCAATCAGGGCGGAGAAGTCAGCATTGGATGCGGTTGGGCAAGCAGAGCAATGTGTTGGAAGTACGACTATGTTGTAGAGTTCGATAAGCAGGGTTCCCACGTGAAGCGCCGAATTATTAACATTCGACTAATGTCTGTAGATTCTTGCCTTTAAATTATGTTAATTTTTTTTACGCTGGCGGAGACATACATTAGTAGAAGCTTAATATTATAGGGCTTGGATATATGAGAATGTTAATAAGAGATTAAGCCATGTCAGGAAGGCGTTGGTAGCACGTTGAGATTGTCATTACTACCGCAAACGCGCACGCGCTCATGGCAAAAAACACTTGCGAAACGCTTCCTGCGCAAAAGTACCCAACGAGCATCACTGCAAAGCTTGATGAAATGTTTCTCACAAATTGCACAACCCCGTTTGCCAGGCCTTTGTTTGCTTGAATGTCTGATACAGCAAAGCCAACGCTTGTCATTGCGAGGAATGACATCCCAAATGCACAAATGCAGTAAAGGGTTACAACTGTCACAATTTGCAACGCGTCAGGAATGCACAAGGCAATTACCGTAAAAATCATGAATAACAATGTGACTATTCGTCCAAGATTTAAGCAAGACTTTGGAGAACGTGATTTTAGCAAGAATGAATAAACTAGGCAACCAATTATGTTGAAGCTATGCGGAATTATGGACAAATTGGCGAATTGGGTTTTCGTTAAACAAAAATGTTGCTCAAATATGAATGGCGAATTGGTGATGAAAATATTATTCATGATAGACGCTAACGCGTTAGTCAAAGCCATGTTGCGAAAAATCGGCTTAGTTCTAAACATTCTCCGGACGTCTAAAAACCATCCGGAAATTGATATTTTTTGTTGTTGTGTAACGGATTTCATATTCAATGTTTCTGGTAAAATCACGTACAAAAAAAGCATCAAACCACTACCTGCTAGCGTTAGAAAGTAGAAGATCCCACGCCAAGACATATATAACATTAAAAAAGCGCCGATATTTGGCGCCACTGCATATGTTGTTGGGTAGAGCACACTGTATATGCTTAAATAGCGAGCTAATGTAATTCCCTTGAATTTATCTGATATCACAGTGATTGTTTGTAAGCCCATTCCAGTGCTTCCCATCGCTTGCACCGACCTAGCTATCAAAAATTCCGTTGCGGAGTTACTAAAGGCGCACCACAAAGAACCAATGGAAAATATAAACAAACAAAAAAGAATAATCGGTCTGCGTCCATATTTATCGCTCATGCTGCCGTAAAAAAGGCCCGCAAACGCAGAGATAAATGGCGAAATCATTATAGACACGCGCAAAACGTTGGCGGTTGTCTTGAAAAATTCGGCCAACTCAGGTAATGCAGGCAAGTACATATCTATGCTACTTATGGAAATTCCCGTACATAACATGAGCAAAAATGGCAAGAACCTAAGGTCTTCCCGCTTTCGACCGTGATAACCTTTATTAAAAATCATAATCAATAAACCGTCCTTTACCGAAAATGTAGCATGTTCTTTTTGTCATTGCCTATAGCTAATATGCGTGGTTACGTTAAATTCACCGAATTTGAACGCATAAGCCCTCAAATTCCGTGTATTCGTGTGCAATCACAAAAGTGACTCGTGGTAAAGCTAAACCACTTGGCAAGTGAGCAGAATGCAATCGCTTCTCAGGATCGGCGCTTTATCCAGGAAACGTATTGGCATAAATTGTGAATCATTCTGCGCTTGAGTATATTTCGCTATTTCGCGACTAAACTTGAGCGAGAGAATCATACATCCAGTTAAGCGGTTATTAAATCTCTTCAGCCTTTTTGGGCCTTTTCCATTTCGACATAATGTCATAGAAGACGGGAACAACAAATAACGTAAATATTGTTCCAAGCGTCATTCCTCCGACCACAGTCCAACCAAGCTGCCAGCGTGTTTCCGCTCCGGCGCCCGTTGCTAGTGCCAGCGGAAGAGAGCCCAAAACCATAGCTAAAGTCGTCATTATCACAGGACGTAAACGAACCAATGCCGCCTTTATGACAGACTCTCGTATACTAAGTTGTTCTCGTTCTCGAATTTTATTCGCGAAATCGACTATTAATATTCCGTGCTTCGTTATCAACCCGATTAAAGTGATTAGCCCAATATTTGAATACAAGTTGACACTTCCATTTTTGATTAGGGCCAAAGTCAGCACAGCGCTGATGATTGCCAGTGGCACACTGAACAATATAATAAGCGGATCCAACCAACTTTCAAACTGTGCGGCCATAACGAAATAGATAAATAGCACCGCAAGGCCAAACACCATGGCCATTATACTACGCTCTTGCAAAAACTGCTTCGTTCCTCCAACAAATTCTAGCACTACATCTTTAGGCAGGATCTCATTTTTTATAGAGTTTATATATGCAATTCCGTCGTTTACACCGCGATTTGGCAACATGTGCCCTGTAACAGAAACTGAGCGGGTCCGGTTGTAGTGAGAAATTTCTACTGGGGCTGACCTTGGCGTGATCTTGATTAATTCTGACAAAGGAATCAATTTATCATTTTTCTCTCCTCCTTTGATGTGTATATTCAAAATGTCCTCAGGAGTTGATCTTGATTCATTCTCGACTTCAAGTTTTACGTCGTACAATTTGTTGTCCTTCTTGAAAGTATTTACTTTTCGACCGCGAATTAACGCGTCTATTGTGTCTGCAATGACACTTGGCTCAATGAACAAGCTCAAAACTTTATCTCGCAAAATCGTAATTGTGTAATCTTCCGTGTCGTTTTGCGTAGTAGACATTACCCCGCTGACTAATTTAGACTTTCGAAATTCATATCCCATTGCATGAGCTAACTCTCGCAACTCTTTGTGTGACTTGTTTCCTCGAACTACGAAATCAACCGCCGCATCGGAACCGCCGCCCCCGCCGACTCCTGCAAGAATGCTTTGGAAATCCAGTCCAGTAATATCGCGCACTTTGCGTTTTATTTCATTTGCTATCTCGTCGGACGATCGTTTCTGATTTGGTTTTAGTGTTAATTTCGCTCGAAAGCTCGGATTTGTAACATTTATTTCTCTCGTTTCAAGTTCTGGAATCGTCGATAATACTTTATCGAACTCTTGCACGTACTTTTCCGTATATTCCAACGTTGCAGATTGTGGCGCATGACCACTTATTTCAATTAATCCCGTGTCCTGTTTTGGCCAAAGTTGAGATGGAAGTGTATTAAATACCAAAAAGCCTAAGCACGAAAACATTACGGCTAAGAGGATAACTACCCACTTTTTCTGCAACGTTTTGGCTAACGCGTTTTTATATTGGACCTCTAAACGTCCCATGAGCGCGTCTACAGGCAAATATTTTTGAAATGTTGCCATAAGAGGCGACGTTGAAGAAGCATCCCCGCGGGCCAAAATTTTTGAACACATCATTGGCGATAGCGTTAAAGCCGCGAATCCGGACAATATAACTGCGCATGCCAAAGTGATGGAAAATTCTGACAACAATTTGCCCGTTATTCCAGTCGCGAGCGACACAGGAGCGTACACAGCTGCAAGAGTAAGAGTCATGGCGATTACCGCAAAATTAACTTCGCGAATACCAAGTACCGCCGCTTTTACTCGAGATAGCCCTTTTTCCAAATATCGATGTATATTTTCCAACACGACAATTGCGTCATCAACAACTAGTCCGACTGCTAGCACAAACGCGAGCAAAGTAAACATGTTAAAGCTGAATTTAAATAAGTACATAAATATCATCGTCCCAATTAGCGATACAGGGATAGTGACCAACGGAATAATAGCTGCTTGAAACGAACTCAAAAACATTAACACGACTAGCGTAACAAGAACAATCGCTTCAATAATTGTTCGGTACACTTCTTTTAAGGAGCGCTCGATAAATTCGGTGCTGTCGTACGAAATTAACATTTGAACATCTTCGGAAATCCGAGTTTTTTTCAAATTTTCGAGTACTTTTTTTACACCGCGAACAACGCTAATTGGGTTAACGTTCGACTGCTTTGTGATAGTCATGCTAACGCCACGTTGACCATTTAGGTACGAACGAGTTTTCGCCTTTGCTGACTCAATTTCGGCGC
>JAISCJ010000100.1 GCA_031265645.1 Holosporales bacterium
CATTCAATCACAACCCTCATTCTGTAATGGTACACGTGTTTTTTAATTGCATCAATAGTCTTTGTTTTGCGTTGACACAATTCCTTAAAACTGCAGACATCTCCAAATCTATCCCCCACAAAAAACACTTTAACCCCTGGAGGAATCATTTCTTTTACTTTATTTAGTAATGGCTCTTGAATATCAAATCCCAAAGATCCCTCTGAATCAACAACCACCCATAGTACAGGCATAGCTCGATTTTGAAACGCTATCAAAATCATTAAGCATTGGCGGTCAGAGGAAATTTTACTTTGATCCATCATTATGACCAGCGTTGCCCCTTTTTTTGTTATAAGTTTGAGGAGTTCTTGGACGTAAGGCGCCATAATATTGGCAATGTTAATATGCTTGTTGCTAAGTATACCCAATCATAAAAAGATTTGGTAACAGGAGACTCGGAGCGCAGGCGCCGGGCCGTACTAGACGTACTGCCCCAGCTGAGCACCGAATCGACGAATTAACAACCTTTTTATGACTGGGTATAGACGAGAAATGCGACGTTCGCGAATTTTAAGGCGTGTTTGCGTTGGAAAAAAATGCTTCCACCACGATGTATTCACGCTTCTAGCGCTTATCGCACAAGCAACAAGGTACGAAAGGGTTCTGATATTACGAAGATCTATGGGACAAGCTTTTGCCACCAAATCTTTTTGAACAGCGTTAGCGACACTCAAAATGCCATTTGTTTCAGGTTGCATGCTTCAACTCTTCAACAATGCTCTAGCCTCATTTTACTCCAGTTCTGCAAAGAAAAAAAGTTACGACAGGTGTTAAGCTCTCATTATAATTAACTTTACTCGCGTTAAAATGCATTATAATATGTTTTAGAGCATCCTATGATTGTTTTGTGAGATGGCGTATTGTGAAGAAAAAAATTATTTTGCCGATCCCTGTTAAAAGAGCGTTAAAAAAACTCGGAAAGGACATAAAAGAAGCTAGAATTCGCCGCAGTATCACTATTGCTATGATGTCTGAGAGGGCATGTGTAACGGCAAACACTATCGCAAAAGTTGAAAAAGGCGAACCAACGGTGTCTTTTGGCACCTATGCGACTGTTATTTTTATTCTTGGATTAATTGATAAACTGCAAAATTTGGTTGATATTTCCGGAGATATTGTTGGTAAACAGCTAGCAGAAGAACAACTGCCTAAACGTGTGCGTTTGCCAAAACACCAAAAATCAAATTCAAGCGCGGGAGAACAGTGATGAAATCTCAAGAATTTTTGGTGTTTATAGATATTGAAGGACGAACGTATTTTGTTGGCCGCTTGTGGTGTTATTTTCGCAATGGCCGAGAAACTGCCTCTTTCGAATACGATCAATCCTGGCTAACCAATCCGCTAAGGTTTTCTCTGGAGCCAGCTCTTGCCTTGTCCAAAGGGAAATTCCACACAGAAAAGAGCCTGTTCGGTTCCCTTGGCGATTCTGCTCCTGACAGGTGGGGGCGTATTTTAATGAGACGTTTCGAAGCTGACAGAAACAAAACGCAACAACAAAAGCCACATCAGTTAAATGAAATTGACTATCTGATTTTGGTCAATGACAAACTGCGTCAGGGGGCGTTGCGGTTTAAGCGAGCAAATGGTGAAGAATTTTTGTCGTCTGACGTAAAAACTGTTCCTCTTTTGACGGATTTATCAAAATTACTGGCGGCATCTCATCATGTTTTGGAAAATGAGGAAATTTCTGAAGAATTGCGCTTACTGCTGGCTCCTGGCTCATCGCTTGGAGGCGCGCGACCTAAAGCCTGTGTTCAGGATAGCGCTGGCAACTTGCATATTGCCAAATTTTCTCGAAAAGATGATGAATTTTCTGTCGTTCTCTGGGAAGCCGTAGCTCTTACTTTAGCTAAAGACGCTGGCATTGTTACTCCACAATGGCAAGTACAAAAGGATATGATAATCATCAGGCGATTTGATCGAAATGGACAAAAAAGAGTGCCCTTTCTTTCCGCAATGAGTATGTTGGGAGCAAGCGACAACGAATCGGGACATAGCTATTTGGAAATTGCTGACGCTTTAACTCAATATGGAGCGTCTCCGCGTAGTGATCTTGCTGAGCTTTGGCGCAGAATCGTTTTTAACATATTGATCTCAAATACTGACGATCACTTGCGAAATCATTCATTTTTGTACGAAGTTGGTATGGGGTGGAAATTATCACCGGCATACGACCTCAATCCTGTTCCATATAGAAGGAATGCACTTAGTCTGAACATTTCAGAAACTGATAGCACTCAGTCGCTCGATTTAGCGCTATCGGTAGCAGAGGAGTTCTATCTGACAATGGATGAAGCAAAGACCATTCTCTTAGAAGTCTCAGGTGCTGTTAAGAATTGGAAAAACGTAGCTCATAGCTTAAAGATCAGCAATAGAGAAATCGAACTTATGGAAAATGCGTTCGACGTTTGATAATTGGAGCTATTTCAGTTATAAGCGAAGAGAGTTCGATATTTTCCAATCTTTCTATTAGGCGACAATAAGCAAAACTACGCCAGCGAAATTCTCTCACCGCGGTGAGAGTTTTTAGAACGTATGATTTTTTCTGTTCTCAATAATTTTTTCTTGACTTTTGGCAAAAGGTTTTATATACATAAAGGTAGAGTTGGAAGTTTTGAAAAGTACATTCGTCGTAAAATGAGTTCGTTTACATCGACCAGTTGTTGCCTTTTCATACTGCGCGCCCCGCAGTACACGCCATTCTTGTATCGATACTGTTAAGTATCGATTCTCTTATACCCTTAAAATTTATCTTCGCTTTATATATTTTCTTCATTACTAAAGGAGTTTTATTATGCAAAAACAATTGCGTGCTATTTTTATATTATCAGGAACGGCTATCGGCTCGGGCATGATTTCCCTTCCCCTTGTTTTGGCTCATCTGGGGATCCTGCCATCCCTTGTTCTTATGGGGATTTGTAGCTTTATGACTTACATTTCCGCTTTAATTCGAACCGAGCTTAATTTACATTCGAACAGTCGTTTCACTCTTGAGCGAGTTGGCTTTGAATTTTCTGGCAAAGGCGCGGCCTTGCTGGGGAATATAAGCCTTCGCCTACTTCAATTTTCGCTTCTATCGGCCTACATTTACGGCCTTAGCACCGTTTTAGGCGCAGGGAATCCGGCGATAAAGGGCCTCGTCGCGGTAGCGAGCTTCGTGCTTTTGGCGTTCTCGTCTCAAAGGATTATCGACATCAACCAGAAGCTTTTCTTGGCTCTTCTCGCGGTAGTTCTTGTAGCCATCATTTGCATGGTTATGAAAATTGATTTCGGATCCTTTCCCCAGAATACGAACAAAATACTAGCTTCGCCATTCTGTATAATTTTACCAACGTTGTTTACGTCGTTTGGGTTTCAGGGATCTCTTCATTCCATCACCAAATTTTGTGACAATGACCCCAAACTGATAAAAACGGCCTGCCTCTGGGGGAGCATCCTTCCGGCTTTGGTATACGCAGGATGGGTGGTCAGCGTGTTGGTGCTGATTTTCAGCACACAACCTGCGCTTTTCGCAAAAATGGCTACTCATGGCATCGATATTGATGAGCTTATTAAGGCGCTGAGTTTTATTGCCAAGGCTAATGTTGTGAAATCGGCAGTATTTGTGATTTCCATTCTGGCAATTGTTACG
>JAISCJ010000119.1 GCA_031265645.1 Holosporales bacterium
TGCGGAGTTTTTGTACTTTTTGTTCAAAAGGCACCCTAATGCGTTGAGTTCTCCGGAGATTTTGAAAATTTTCCGATCTCATCGCTTATCGACGACGGACACGACATGCATGCATCGCAAAATTTCTGAAGTTCGAAAAGCGTTGAATACGTTGAAATTAGATGGCCTCATTTTAAATTCACGTGGTGCTGGATATTTGCTGCCCCTGGAATTTAAAAATATAGATTCGCTACAAAAGCGGCAGAAAACAGAATTTCGAAACAAAAAAGTAGAAGAATGCATGCAAAAAATAGAGCGTTTGGTCCAGGCGGCAATTGAGGCAACTTCTCAGTGCGAAATTATTCAAAATCCTGATGGGTATATGATGAATCGAACTCCAGTTAAAGACGCTATAGCAAATAATTTAGAGATATTTGATGCATGCATTTCAAATATTACCAATGAAGCACAACTGCATAGCTCTGATTTTAAGCTATTACGACTACAATATATTTTGGCAAAGCTGAAGACGTACATAGGATTAGCGCGAATTTCCGAGTACTCTATTTCTACGAATCAGTGGCTGGAATGGTTTAAAACAGAAATTTACCAGACGTTAGAAGATGTTGAGCAGTTGCTAAAATCTATTTGCTAGAATATATATTGCATACTCACAAATATTAACTATATTCGACGAAACTTATATACGAAAACTTGAACTAATATCATTTACAAATCCACCCAATATCTATCGACCCACAGTTTCGACTCCTCTCCATATATTTTTCGCTCGAACTTGCCGCCGTTTGCGAGGATCGTTCGCTTACTTGCTTCATTTGTTTCAGCACAGCAAATCAAAACTCTGTCCAGCCCATGCTCTTTCGCTTTTATCAAGCCAAGCCGAAGTTGTTCTTTTGCGTACCCTTTTCTGCGTTCGCTGGGACGAATTGAATAGCCAATGTGCCCTCCAAAGTTTATAACTTCCTCGCCTTTTAGTTCGTGACGAATGGCCAGCATTCCAATGAGTTTGTTGTTGTCTTCCGAAACACTCATATACTGCGTTCCCGTGGTGTGTTTCTTGTTTGGAATGGTGTCGTAACTTTCGTACGTGTTGCATTGTTGGATCCAGTCAAGCGGATTTTCAAATTTTTCAAGCCAACTTGTGCCTGCAATCTTTTTTAAACCATGAGCCTGGTCATCTTTCACATACGCCATGCTCGCAAGAAACTCACTGCGATATTCCGCGATCTGCTCTGCGTATTCTTCTGATGGTTTTACAAGTTTAAGTATTGGCATAATTTTCTAAAATAAACTTCTACCTGTTTCTTTGTTCTCTAACACGTTACGCTTCGCAACTTTAGCTCTTTAATAATCCCGATTCTTCATGTTTCAACTTTTTCCACTTTCGAAACATTCGTTGGACATCGCGATTATCTGGCAGCTGATCTTGCCGCTCGACCCATTTCAAATCATGTGATTCTTCGCTGACGACAAAAGGCTTGTCTTCTGTTGCGCGTAGATAAAATCGAACATCGTAATGATAGTGTTGAGTTGTGTCTTCGTGAGGCTGGATAAGGTGAACGCCGATATCGAAAATTTTATTGGAAACTGGTTCAACGGGAAGACCTGACTCTTCTTCAGCTTCTTTCAACGACACGCGCAATAAATTGCTATCGCCATCTGCGTGCCCGCCGAGCTGAAGCCAACCGTTGAATTTCTTATGATGAGTCAACAACGCTGCATTCCCATGAAAATTCTCAAGCCAGCAGCTCCCAGTAAAATGCCCCTCCTGGCAGCTGCGTTTAAAACAGTCAGGCTCACGCGATATAAAGCCAAGCATTTTCGCCTTGTCTTCTTGTTCAGTCGGATATTCTGGCAAATACTCATCCAATAAATTCCTTATGAAGTCGCGATGCATGTGAATTTCGAAATTACTTCGTATAACTAATGTATAGCACGTCTTTCTTTTAACAAAATACTCATTTTTCAAATTCCAAGAATTTTAGCCGCATGAAAGAAATTCTTCGGTCGCTTCCATTTGCAGGCGAAACACCAGGTTTCGCCGGATTTTCGCGGCTTGTGTAATTGAAATTTGCAGAATTTTGGCCCGCCATTACCGGATGGACACCGAGACTGCGTCCAAAAATCAAGTAAAAAATAGGGGTTAAAACCTTAGGATCTGCGCGGTTTAGCGGTAGGTTGAATTTCTGTAAAATTGTATCGAGTAGTCTCCGCAAACCACATCTATGGCATTTTTGGCTAAAAAGTGGTCTCCGTTCTCGGTTGCTTATGGTCTGGATTTGGTCTCGGAATTAAGCCCGGAAAGTCGCACAGCCATTGGGTTTGATGGCAATCGAGACCAAAAAAGGTTGCAACTAGTGGAAGAGACTAGCGAGATGACCGAAATTCCATATTGGGTCTCTGGAGACCGTTCGTTGCAATAAAAAAAGCCGCCACAATGGACGGCTTGTTAGTGTAACTCATACGAAATCAAACGTTCAAAAACTCAGCTTCTTGCATATCCCAATCCTGTGAAGGACGGTGGTTTTTAAAATCTTGCAAACTCCATTGCGGGGATAGTTTTCCTAACAATATTGCTTCTTTTATTTTCGGGGACAAGAACGCCAGGTAAAATATCCGGCGCACATATTGTTCGTCTAAACCATATGCTTCTGCAATTTCGTGGTAATTGTGATACATCCCATCTACCATTTCTTTAGCCCAAGTTTCAGCCTGCACAAGTGCTTTTAATAACACCGGATCCTCTTGATTCTCATCCTCATCTTTATACACAAAAACCTGCGGTTTGCTTTTTCGATTATAAAAAGTCCCTGGGATCACGATGATTTCCTGAGTTTCTGGAGCCATACACAGTCCATTTGGAGTCAATTCTATCGTCAAACTTTGTCGGCCGATCCAAACAGTTTTAACAAAATCTTGAATTACTTTATTTTGATCTGCTGGTGGCAATAAATCCCAGGCATTGTCTAAATTTTGAAGCTTTTTATACGCTTCTTCTGGTGACGAGTCTTTAGACAATTTTGTCCAAAGGCCACCTAAAATTTCTGGTTCTTTTAGAATTTTTCG
>JAISCJ010000051.1 GCA_031265645.1 Holosporales bacterium
AAACTTCAACACATGGACAAAGCGTGGAAATTGCTGACATTGGCAGAACAAGACGACATCATTAAAAGGTTTGTTAAACTTGTCTGGTTAAGTCGGAAGGGAATAACGCTTGAACTAACGCCAAATGGCACTGATACGACATCAATCGTTACCGTTCAGGGGTATTTTCAGCGCAAGAACCACGATCAGCAAGTCTTTGTACACAAAGAAAATCCAAGAGAGCACAAGGATCCAACGCTTTTGAAGGCTCTGGTTTATGCAGAACTTTGGCACGAAGACATTATTGAGGGTAGGATAGCGGATTGTATGGAAATTGCCACAAACTATGGGGTTTCCTATGATTATGTCCGGCGGGTAATCCGTTTGGAAAAGCTGTCTCCTAGGATCAAAAAGGCCATTATTGATGGTAATCCAAACCTTGACGTAACGACCATGTCGTTGACTCGCAATAGGTTCCCTGCTATTTGGAAGGATCAGGAAGATGCGATGTTTCGTAAATTTGTGGAATAGGACTCACCCTTTAGAACACACTATGGTAGAGCTGCATGCACCCAGTTTAGTAGCTCTGCCATACCACACCAACCAGTAAACCCCGCCATCAGCAATCCGCTTCCCATACAAAGAGGAAGCAAAAGAAAGTATGAGCTGACAAAGTGAGATAAGAGTAAACCTAATAAAATAAGGCAGCCAACAATGATTTGCACCTGTCTCATAATTGGAACTTGTTTGCTTATAGTTTTAGTTGGAAGGTCAGCTTTAATCCATTCTGTGATGCCACCTTGTAGATTCAGCACTTCAATTTCTGGATTTTGCTCTTTTAATGCTTGAGTCGCTTTCGCTCCTCTTTTTCCAGATTTACAGTAAACAACTACTTTTTTCCCTCTTGGCTTAACTTGTTGGCCAGTTACCAAAGGCAAAGGAAGGCTCTTGGCGCCATCAATAAAAGCAAAAACAAATTCATCCGTGTTTCGAACGTCTATCAATTCAATCTCTTGTTGGTCGATAAGTTCGTGCAACTCTTTCGCAGTAATCGTTGCAATTTGTTGGCTTTGTGACCAAGATAAAGTTGGTATGGTGAACAGTAACAAGCCGATTGCTTGCTACGGCTTTTTTGCGAAAAACATCAAAAGCATCATTGGCTCGGAATCCCATGTTCGTCCATATTTTTTCAAATTGCCATACGAAGTATAGGCACACTATTCATGAGGCCTGGTATAACATCCGCCTATTTCCAAGATGCAAAACTGTCTCAGTTTATGTGTCTGAACTTTCACATATAGAACAAAAAAGTTGATTTTTAATCGTTTGACGTATATCAATGCAATTGTATATGGTGTTTTTTTGGTGTGCGTATGGATAGGATTATATGTGGCGTTTGTTTAGGTTTTTATCTTATCGGTTTTTCTTATGGAACTTCTATCGAGAATTACTTAGCAGCCAGTTCGCCAAGTTACGATGTTGCCCGTCGTGTTAGCGATGCTTCGTTTGACGAAATTGCTCCGTTTTTGAATGGACCGGAGCCGCTTACTCGGTACTATAGTGCTGCTAAAAGTATGGGGGAAAGAGGTAACGTGTCTATTTTTGGTTGGATTGATTTGGCAAGCAAGATACGAGAACAGGAACACCTTTGTCGTGATAGTGGCTATGCTGCTAAATTGAAAAAAGTGAGAACCTATGCTTTTCTGAATGCGGTAGCCCTTCTTAAAAACAGTAACAATGTCGATCTCGTTAAGCGTTATATGTTGAGCTTTTGTTATAGCCTGGAGCCTGTGGCAATTGATTTAGGAATTTGGTGTAATCATTCCAGCAAAATTTTGACGCTTTTTTCTGTTTTGCAAGCGTTTTTTAAGCATATAAATGTGACAGAAGACATTTTTGTCGTAAATTTTACAAAAGCAATAAAGGATGTTAATTTGCAATTGAGTAGTCGCAAATGAAAGTAAAATCTGCTTTTTGGGTGTTTTCTCTAAGTTTTTTGTTTGCGTGCAGCGAAGAGGTACAACTTTCAGAGCCATTGCCTGTTATGGACGATTTGGATGATAGCTCCGATAGCAGCCTTTTAGATCCTGATTATGCCGAACGTATTGTTGGTGGTATCTTTGAAGGACAAATTCCTTTACAGCCGCTTAGTAGAGCGGAAGTAAGTGATGTTGATTGTTTTGTTTTGAATGTTGGGGCTGGCAATTGTGTGTTTTTAAGAGGCCCATGTGGGGTTGTCGTTGTTGATGCTGGAACTTTAATTCCTGGTTATCAGTTTAATCAAGCTAACCAGAAAACACTTGAAGAGCGTTGGTGTGATTTTTGTAGCCGGAATGAAAATATTCTGGATATTTTCAGCGGGATAGGTCAAGTAACATTCATTGCTACTCATTTGGACGTAGATCATTGTGTTTTTATCCCCTACTTGGTAAGACACGCGATTGCGCTAAATAATGGAAAAATTAATATAAATTTTTGCATAGGTGCAAAGATTGGTGAGGCCCAAAATTTTCTGAAAGCTTGTTACGCGGCTTGCGGTGGCGTTTCTTACAATGTTTTTGTGCAAGAGCCTTTAGGTAGTCTAGTTGGAAATACATTGCCGTTTTGGCGACATGTACAATCAGACGACCCAGTTAGCTTCTCCAAGATAGAAGAAATACTTGCTAATACTTTAGGGAGCCATTTGGCACACTTTCACGTACTAGTTCCGGTTAGTGGATTGGTGCATCCAGAAGATCGTAATTCTCAGAGTTTGGTTCTCCTTTTCGAACATTTTGGAAGTACAATTCTTTTCACTGGAGATGCGACGAAAGACACATTAGAAGCAATATTAGGAGATAGGGATTCCGTAACACGTGAAGATGACAGAAGTGCCATTGAATGGTTTTTGAATGAATACACAGAAGGAGCAGTTGATCGCCTACAAGTTGATCGCCTACAAATTGTAATTTCTGCAGTGAGCAAAAGAAATCGAAGGCTATTAAAACACGTTAACCTGATTATGGAGTCTCATCATGGCAGCGAAGATGAGGGATGTAATCTGTGGGTGCCTAAGATTATCGAGCTTAGTTGTGATAATTTTTGCGGATGTCTCTCTAGCTCTGACCCATTTGGCACATATGGCCATCCTAGGCATGCTACCGTTAATTTTGTCAAATTTCCACAGTCTGCTATGGGTTTTTTGAAAGACGTTTTGTCTTGTACAGTAGCTGCGTCTGGATCGGCAGTTGACAGACTTGTTTATAAAACGGCAAAAACAAAAAAAAATATATTTCAAACAATATTTGTTGCAGCCTACCAAATACTCTTTCGAAACACAGGAATGTCGATTTATTGTCAAGACAGAGAACAGCAGGAGTTAACAAAACATGGAGGATTCAGTTTGTATACTCAACATTTTTGGGATTATTTCTTGATAGGAGGAGATATTGCTTTTCATACATTAAATGGTGCGATTCAAGCGAATAATAGTCTCCTAAGACTTTATACGGCTTTTGAATGTTCTCCACTTTCCTTACAAGTTGAAATGTTGCCGCTTCGTCACAAATGTGCATTTTTAGAGAATGTTGATGCTTTTCTGCGTATGTTTAAGTTAGATCCGGGACTGGTTTTTGGAAGATTCCAAGATATTCTGAATTTAAATGGTAGTAGTTCAGAAATTCGCATAGAAGACGTTTTTGTGAGCAAAAGTAGATTAATGCCGTTAGTGCGCAAAGAAGAAATTGGTATCCCAAGGAGGCAGGTATATATGGGGAATCAAGGAATTCATACATGGGATCAACACTTTTTAGATGACCCAGATACGATTGAGAGGCTATACCAAGCAGTACACAATGCGCTAGGTAATGGTGCTAAGCTGCCGTCTGTATCTGTGGAAAACATTTACGAACTGATGTTGAGCGTAGATAAAGCTACTATGACGGACTATATTGTCGCAACCCTTGCGAATCACTTGGATGTACTACAGACAACTATTGATTTTTTACGATGTACTGATTTACAAGGTAGCGACCTATTTGAGTTACTTGTTCATACTTTAAATACTTACAAAGGATATAATCATGCTGAACATTCTACAGAAGAGCGATTGTCGAATTACGATATCTTGATGCGTTTAAACATAGATGGTGTGGTTACCGAACACTTCGAGGAAATAGTTTTCAATACGGTCATATTGCTTTTTATGAATATAGATAATACGACAGACGTTATTAGCGCTCAATTGAAACAGCTTGTCGGCATAATATCACTGTTAACTGCTGTGGAAAAAAATTTTGATCCTGTGCTACAAGTGTTGCTTGATAACGTGCTTATGGGGGGATGGTGTGCGCCAGGATATAGGAACAGATTGTATGATATCTTAGCTTCATTTTGGGAATCCTATGGCGGTGCACTTTGACTCGGCTCCTCAACGACAATGCCGGATTATATTCCACAAAAAAACAGCCCGATTTTTATAAAAAAGTAGGTAGAACTGGCGACCTACTGGTCATTAGGTCGGTACGCAGAATTTTTTCGTAAGACGGTCGTCCGAACGTGCCCCTAAAACATCGCAATCCAGCAGTATATCTACGTTTTAGACCACTAGGTCAAAATTTGCACATGGTTGACTTGATACGCAAAAACCACTTCCTCTTTTCAACGGAAGGGGTCACCAAAAATTGCCCTTAAAGGCTTGATACTCAAGGGGTTCATGGCATTTATTGTGAAACGAACCGACCTACTGGTATCGGAGGGGATTTGCTCCGTTTGCAGTTCCCAAGTGGACCATTAGGACAAATCGACGAATTTTTGGATATTTTTTCTGGAATGGTTGACCCTGCTAGACCGCACAGATCCTAGGGTTTTCAGAAGACCTCCTGACCATTAGGACACGGAGGGAATCTGCCATTGGCTCCCCGAGACGGACTCGAACCGCCGACCCAGTGGTTAACAGCCACTTGCTCTACCAACTGAGCTATCGGGGATCCATATCGGTTCTACTACATAAATGCGAGGTGAGGCAACATCGTCAGCAGGGTCACGAGAGTAGAGATACCCATTGCTGAGCATCCCCTCCACAAAACCGGACGTGCCCTACTAAGGCATACGGCTCCTAGCGATGTCTTCAGCTTCAGATTTGTTTTGGAGCGCTCGGCATAACCAACGGGAACCACTTCTTGCTGGCATCG
>JAISCJ010000065.1 GCA_031265645.1 Holosporales bacterium
AAACGAAAAATGACTTTGATCGCATTCTTAGAAACAGTGCATATCAATGAATAGCCGCGTAGGTTTTCTCGCGAGGATTTTTGCGCCAATAGTGTGTGGGGAGATTCCTCAGTACGAAACAGTTGCCACCGAAACCGACGCAAAAAACTCACACAAAAGCCGAAATCTAAAAAAAATTACGTGAGCTTGAATTAGTTTATAGTTTGTGGAAGAAAACAGCTATGTTTAAAAACATTGCATTTGACACTACACTGTTGTACGAATACCCATGGTTCGAGTTTTCGATTGGTAGATAGTCCAAAGGGAGGTTTATTATGGGAATGAGATTTGTTGGCTTTATGATAGCAATGTGTGTCATGTGTGGTGCTGGAATGACGGCAGAAGATGAGATCGAAGATGTGGTTTTACCAAAGCTGTCTGTGCCAAGTGAGTATGGTGAGTTGACGTTTAAAGAAATAAAAATGCCGGAATGCTTGAATAAATATAATGATTCATCAGTTAAACGTGTTCAACAAAGGTTACGAAGCGTAAAGACGATAAACAGTGCTGATCATAATGCTATACGAAGTTTAGCTTATGGACTAGCCGGCAAAGATTGTCTGGAGGAGGAGTATCTTGCTGAGATTCTGGAAGAGAGTGATCTATCAAGTATTCACTTTATTAGGGATTGCATTTTTATTAGATTGTTAGAGTCAGGATCATGGGCTGATTATGGTTGGAGTTGTACAGCATTTTATTCTCCTTATCCTGAAGTAACGATCGCCCATGCTGATTCTATGCTGCACGATGGAGAAAGTGTTTCCAGGAGAATTTTATACGTAGCTGGTACATATATTAATACTCTTGGATTACACAAAAAAGGAATAGGTCCATCGAACTCGTATTACGAAAGGATTGTTAAGGAATTTTTGAAAAGACCTCTTCCTTCGAATAATTATGTTTCGTGGGCATTGCACATGGCTAAGTTTGATATAGAAAGCTTAGCAAATGTTGAACACTTTTTTCCTAGCTCGTTTCAGGTTAAAGGCATTTTATAATCTCGATTATTCAGGTGATATCGTGGTTTAGATAATGTATTATAGCTGAGCGCCTTAAGAATGTGCAAACCACAAGATCACAAAATGTTGGCTTTAAAATCGGATTAGGGTCTTGTCACGGCGCATTTTTAATGAGCTCAGCTATATGTATAAAGAATGCACATTTTCATTTCACCTTTTTCAGACCAAGGAACTAAGGATTAGATGCAACAGGAATTGGTGGAGCTTGGATAGCTGGATGGTGGAGAATTGTTCGACAAGCTGCTGGAGCTCCAATCGTCGGCGCACCCATTCCCGGGGTAATTCTGCTGTAGATAACGTAAGGTGGAAATGTTGGGTTAAACTGCCAACGCGTAGTGTTTGAAAGTAATCTTCGTGGTATTGCAAGCTGGTTGGCCACATTCGTTTGACCTTGAACTTGAGCTGCAGCTGGACAAACTCCTGAAATATTTATGTTCGGAATTCTGCCGGTGTTACCACTTTGTCCAGAAAATTCGGCACTAGAGCAACGATTGCTATGATTGGTTCCAAAAACAAATGGTTTATTAGAAGATAATTCGATCAAAAACGCTGCGTTTCCATTTTCAAGATTAGTTATTAATTGTAGTAGGCCAACGTTCGTCCAAGATCTCAATAAATTAGTCATTTTTTGCGCTTGTTTGTTATGTTCTGGAACGGCAGCATCATATAACCGCAAATTCATCTGCCTTGATAAACCACTCAATACTTCAGAACACCTAGCACAAGGGTCTTGATGAGAATGTATATGAAGAACCACAAGAACTATAGCCGCATCTGTTATTTGAGCTGCGTTAGCTACTTGAGTTGCTTTGGCCTGAGCAATAAGGTTTGCGATGGTTATTGGAAAAAGTGAAGAGTGAGGGCGAATTGTGGATTGGTGTAACGCTGAAGCAGTGACTGTAGGTGGATTAGTATCGAACAACCTCGCGATTATTTGGCCTTCACAACAATGATATTCACTAACGTTGGATTGAAACAACGTTCCAGTGATGCGCAAGTGATTAGCAATAGTAACTTTAGGTGGTTGTTTAATGTCTGTGTAATACATTGAAAATCCCGCTCCAGTAATCGCATCACATTTTTGCGGAATCAATTGTCCTGATGGAATAGCCACTGCTGGCGCTGGAGCGATACCAGGTGCTGTCTCCAAATCTTCTTCAATGACCTTGCTATAAGCTTCTAAATTTCCATTATTCGGATTTCTAATAACAATTGTTATTGCTGCGGCTGCTGCTTGATTTATGACATTTCCTGGGCGCGTCGCAATAATACGCGCTACGATATCACTCAAATGCGTGTGTACACTGTTCGCATTTTGATTCGCAACACCGTTAAATAGCCAAGTAGCAGGGGCCTGATTGACTAAAGCCGGAAAACCATTCATAGTAGGACAAGAAATTGTAAAATCGAAACTATTCTTCCATCGAAATCCTTCATCGTCTATTCTAACATTACCGTTGATATCAAATAAATGCTCTTGATCAAATACTGTTGCCGCCGCAAACATTTCATTTATAAAGCATGTTATTGCTAATCCGAGGTAAATCGTTCTTATTTTTGAATATTTGAAGCAGTTCAATGTCATATCTATAGTTTTTAAACGATTTTCCATAAAATGATTTTAACAACATAATGGTATAAAAACCGTTAATAGAATGAAATTTTACACTTACTCGAAATGAAATAGCATACGCACAAATCAGGAAAAAAAATTGCAAATGTTGGGCGTATTTTGGTTCTAAGGATTTAATTTTTGTATAGTACTTGGGCATCCATCGAATGCACCGTCGCCAGGGACGACACTTTGTGGAAATATTATTGTTTGCAGATTGCTACAGTAGGTGAATGCGCAACTTTCTATAGTTTTAGCAACTGGAAACAAATTGATTCCCCGAATAAAATTTTTGAAAAATGTACCTGCATGGTCCCTATCTAATATATCCAAGTATTTATTAAATAAGACTACACCATCGTTAAGAAAAAAAGAGCAGTTTAATATACCGCGAGCGAGTACCTATCTGGGAGCAGGGCTAAAAAATCAAAGCAACGAATTAATGCAACATCGGAACCCTGTTCTTCCATGAGATGAGCACGCATAAATCAATAAAAAAACACACAATTTATGGATTTAATTTTTGAAGAGTACTTAGACATCCAGGGAATGCATTATCATGAACTTCAGCATCCTTAGCGTACGTTATTTTTTGCAAGGATGTGCAATTAGAGAAAGCTCCTTCTCCGATGCTGGTTACTGCAGGAAAATATGCTTCTACTAATGAGTTACAACCACTGAAAACCCACCAAAAAATAGTTTCGAGAATAGGACATGATATTGTTTTTAAAGAAATGCAGCCATCAAACGCACTTCCGTTAATAGTTTTCGCCAAAGGAAGCGATAATGCTGTTAATGATTGGCACAACGCAAAGGCATAGCTACCAATGGTTTGGATATCTGCAAATGATGCTGTTTTCAGTGATTCGCACACAAAGAATGCATAGTTTCCAAAGGTCGTAGATTTGTTGATTATTACATTTACAAGGCTTTTTGCATCATTAAATGCATTATAGCCAATTTCAGATGCTCCCCAATTCATGATAAATAGGTTTTGCAGTACTTTTGTGTTTCTTGCAAGGGTTGATATATGCGAGCGGTTAGTGCCGCTTATGGCGCCGCCGTCAAAGAATCCAAGAGATTTTAAATTTGTGCATTTGGATAGATCTATGGATGGATATCGGCAAACCAAATATAAATGTTCAAGGTTTTCCAATGTAGGCGTTGCAGGCATAGTCGTTTGCTGAAATAGCACTAGCGAGTTGGGTTGCGCACGCAGCTTTGTGACGGTTAAATCTTCCCTGATTAAAAACAGCAAAAACTCAAAACATGGATAAAATTGGCCTTCTAAATACGTATCCAGGATCGTGGTCATTAAAGCCATTGGTGGTTTGACGCTGGTTAGCACGTTGCTGAAAGCACCTTTGACCGCGAGGATATTTTGAGCGAGAATATCTCGAAAATTTTCATCTTTATTGGGACCAATGATCATTGTGTTGGCTATAGCGTCTATGGCTTGATTGGCTGTGGATATAAAATGTTCGAGTTCTGTTGCTGAAGCAGAGAAGGCGAAGACGCATGGTGCCAACGTGCCAAAAATATGTTTAGAACAAATTGATTCCCCGAATAAAATTTTTGAAAAATGTATCTGCATAAGCTAGGTTCGATATGCTTAAGTATTGCTAGAATAAACATACCCCATCGCTAAGAAAAAAAAAGAGGACTTTAGTATTGCGTATGCGATTACCTAAATGGGAAATATTGCGAAAAAAAATGAATGGATGCGACGCGCTAAAACCTCGCGTCGCCTGAGATGAGCCGTTCGTATTAATAAACAAAACGCTGCTTAATGAATTGTTATGGATTTAATATTTGAAGCGTGCTTAGGCATCTATCAAATGCACTTGAATCAACGTTTGCAGTTGCAGGATATATGACCACCTTTAAGCTTGTGCCATCACAGAACGCCCATTTGCCAATGCTTTTTGCGATAGGGAAGGATGCAGTTACTAAAGATGGACAATGAGAAAATGGATCAATTTCAAGGATTTCTGCAGAAGGAAAAGACACTTTTGTTAAAGATGTGCAATAGGAAAAGGCCCCGTTTGCAGCACCCTCCCCTTGGATACGAAATACATCGGGAAAGAAAACCGTGGTTAAGTTACAGCAGAACCTAAAAGCGTTGCGTTGAATTATCGTTGCTTTGTGAATTATGACTCTTACAAGGCTGCCAGAGTCAGCCCCTTCTCCTGTGCCACTAAACGCTTCTGCTGCAATAGTGCTGTCGCCCCAGTCCGTGACAACGAGGGTCTGCAATTTTTTGTATGTTTTCGCAAGAGTTGATATTTGCGTGCGCTGGTCGGCGGTTAAGCCAGGGCCGTTAATGAATCCCAGGGAAATGAGGTTCACGCAGGCTGAAAGATTTAACCCTGTCGGCTCCCAATTGTTGAAAATAAACAGGTGTTTGATGTTGGCCCAGGTTGCTGAAGCGCTGGTGGTATTAAGTAATATCAAAGTATCACTTGGCGGGCTGCTGCAATTTATATTGTTGGCAATAACAAAATCTGAAAAGACGGAATATGCTGCGGAATAATCCGGAATGGTAAGATTAGCAACTACGTCATCTAAGGATTTTTTTACGGCGTCGACATTTTCGGCAACCGCACCAGTAAAGTTAACACTCTTCTGTGGGCCAAACTTGATTAA
>JAISCJ010000079.1 GCA_031265645.1 Holosporales bacterium
GACGTGCTGTCTCTTTGCAATATTGAGACGTTCAAAATTGAGACGGACAACGCTTCGGCACATTATCATCCGCAGCGATTTGGTCGAATTGTCCGTGGCAAGGAAGTGCTTGGTTACTTTGGTGAATTACATCCAAAGTTGTTTAAAACATTAGAGCGCCCAATTGTCTTGTTTGAGGCCATTGTTTCTGATGCACTTGTTGCTGGGCGAAAGAAAGTAAAACCGTTTGCTCCTTCTAAGTTTCAGCCGATTAGCCGAGATTTCGCGTTCATCATAGACAAGGCTTTACCTGTTAGTCGCCTGATTAGCGCTGTTAAGGGGGCGGATGCTCGAATTGCTACTGTGAAAATATTTGACGTGTTTGAGGGAGAACTAGCCAAGGAAGGGAAGGTTTCCATTGGGGTTGAGGTTGTTATCCAACCACAGCAGTCAACAATGACAGACAGCGAAATTCAGACGTTAAGCCAAAGCATCATTACCTTAGTAAATCGAGCGTGCGGGGGGCAAATTCGAGCCTAGAGTATGCAAAAAGGTGAAAGGCGCGTTTTTTCTTTTGGGCAATTTCTTATTCGAGATTTAACTCAACCAAAAGTTCCAAAAACGCGAACGATCACCTATAATCAACCCATGATTGTATTCGAAGGGATTCTTTCTAGAAAGGATGAGCTCCTGTTCGCAGTGGCTTTCCTTCGAAGTGGGAACTCGTACTTTTTGTACTTGCTCAAGCTTGCGTTGTAGTGCCTTTTTCGGAGTTTTAGCAGCAAACGTGCGTTCCTAAGCGTTAATCGTAGCAGGATTATAGTAACAAGGGCTAGGACGGATAAATGGATATCAACGCGCATATCGGAAGAAAGCTGCAAGAACAACGAAAAAAGGCCCGACTTACTCTAGAGCAAGTCAGCGGCGCTCTTCATGTCACTTACCAACAAGTGCAAAAGTATGAAGCCGGGAGAAATAAAATTCCGATAGACAAATTGTATGATTATGCATGCCTTTTTCAACTGCCTGTACAGTACTTTTTTGACGGGGCCCCTGAATTGTTTTCCAAAGAATCGAAAATTGATGGAATATTTTTCCCACCTAAGAATGATCACCATCTAAATCTTTTACTCGCCGAAAGTGATCCAATTGATGAATTTTTGATACGGAAAACTCTCGGAGAGTTGGATAATGAAATAAAAATATTTTGTGTCCACGATGATACGCAAATTACTAATTTTTTAAAAAGAAAAAACACAGTTTTTCCTAAACCTGATTTAATCTTTTTAGATTTAGTTATTTCCCGGAGAAGAGGACACTCAATTATTTCCGAAATAAAAAGAGACCCTACAATTCAAGATATTCCAATCATTGTAATTGCGAATAGCATTTGTTTGGAAGACTTAAACCGCGCATATAAAAGCGGTGTTGCAAGTTTTATTTGCAAGTCTGCGTCTTCTGACAAAATGAAAAAAGATTTATCTGTTTGCATTCAATACTGGGGGCATGTTGTTGTTTTGCCTAGTGCTGCGTGGAAAAAAACGTAAGACTTAGGGGCTCTAAACATATTTTTTTTGCTTTTTGTTAAAAAAATTACCTGCCGTTCCTTGACTCGTTTCAATGGTATCTGTAGTATTAGAACTGTCGCATGGGAGTGCTTCCCATTCGGCATGTAGTTCTGAGTTTTCTGGGGTTGGTATGCCTACTATAAACCAATTGATTCGTAAGCCGCGTTCTCCACGGACCGTAAAAAACAAGGTTCCTGCCTTGATGGAGTGTCCGCAGCGACGTGGTGTTTGTCTTAGGGTGTTCACCACAACCCCAAAAAAGCCAAACTCCGCTATGCGGAAAGTGGCTCGTATCCGGTTAAATAATGGTTTTGAAGTCACTGGGTATATTCCTGGCGAAGGACATAATCTGCAAGAACATTCTGTCGTTATGATACGAGGGGGGCGTGTTCGAGATTTGCCTGGTGTTCGTTATCACGTTATTCGTGGAACATTGGATAGTCAAGGCGTTAAGAATCGTCATCAAGCCCGCTCTAAGTATGGAGCAAAGCGTCCTAAGTAGTTTTTTTCGCCTCTCTTAGTCGTAACGAGGCTTTTGTTTTTTTATTGGGTATTTACATGTCACGCCGTCACTCTGCAGCTAAACGTGAAGTTCATCCTGATCCTAAGTTCGGGAATGTTATTGTCACAAAATTTGCGAATAGCCTGATGTTAGAAGGACGGAAGTCCGTAGCTGAACGTCTCTTATATGGAGCGTTGGATCAGATTGAAGGTAAAGGGGGACAGAACGGTTTGGACATATTTCTGAAAGCCGTTGATGTCGTTCAGCCTAATGTCGAAATTCGGTCTCGTCGTGTTGGAGGTGCAACTTATCCAATTCCGACTGAAGTTCGTCCAGATCGAGCTCGTGCTTTGTCTATTCGTTGGCTTATCGCTGCGGCAAGAAAACGTCCTGAGCATACTATGGTTGCTCGTTTGGCCGGGGAACTGATGGATGCTAGTAATGAAAAAGGTGAAGCTGTTAAAAAGCGTGAGACGACGCATAAAATGGCTGAAGCTAATCGAGTGTTCGCTCATTATAAATGGTAGGGGATTTTTATGGATGATCGCGGAAAAACTATTTCGCCTGGTAGATATCGAAACATCGGTATTATGGCACATATTGATGCGGGAAAAACCACCACGACAGAGCGTATCCTGTTTTATACCGGGAAGTCTCATAAAATCGGTGAAGTGCATGAAGGTGAAGCTACTATGGACTGGATGGTCCAAGAGCAAGAACGCGGAATAACGATTACGTCAGCTGCAACAACCTGTTTTTGGCGTGAGCATCGAATAAATATAATAGATACGCCCGGGCACGTAGATTTTACCATAGAAGTTGAACGTAGTCTGCGTGTATTGGACGGCGCTGTTGCTGTGTTTGACGGTGTCGCTGGTGTAGAACCTCAATCTGAGACTGTTTGGCGGCAGGCTGATAAATACAATGTTCCGCGAATCTGTTTCGTTAATAAAATGGATCGCATGGGCGCGAACTTCCTTCGATGTGTTGATATGATCGTGGAACGTTTGGGGGCCAAGCCTTTGGTCCTACAATTGCCTATCGGTGCCGAGGAGAACTTTCTCGGAATCGTGGATATCCTGGCACAAAAAGGTATAGTCTGGGACGATTCTAGCAGTGGTGCGAATATGTCGGAAGTTTCTATTCCCGATGAAATGCGAGATGCTGCTGAAAAAGGTCTTCTTGAGGCGATTGAACTTGTTGCAGAAATGGACGATGACGTAATGGAACGTTATCTTAACGGGGAGCGCATTCCTACCGAAATGATAAAAGAATGTATCCGTAAAGGCGTTCTTGCTGGAAAATTTGTTCCCATCCTTTGTGGATCTGCATTTAAAAATAAAGGCGTACAGACGTTGCTTGATGCTGTCGTCGATTATCATCCTTCTCCTGCTGACGTGGGTATTGTGAAGGGTCTTGATCCTGATCATGGTGAAGTTTTGGAACGAACATTGGATGAGTCTGCTCCGTTTACTGGACTCGCGTTCAAAATTGCAACGGATCCTTTTGTTGGTTCGATAACGTTTCTTCGTGTGTATTCTGGAATTCTGGAGTCTGGCACATCAGTGTATAACTCTAGTAAAGGTAAAAGTGAGCGCATTGGACGAATGTTGTTGATGCACGCGAATAATCGCGAGGATATAAAGGTCGCGCGCGCTGGTGATATTGTTGCTTTGTGCGGGCTCAAGAACACGTCGACGGGGGATACCTTGTGCTCTGAGAGTCGTCCTATTGTGTTGGAAAAGTTAGAATTTCCGGATCCTGTCATTGAAATTGCGATTGAACCTAAGACTAAGGCTGATCAAGAAAAAATGGGGCTGGCTTTGTCTCGCCTGGCATCTGAAGACCCTTCTTTTCGAGTTAGTTCTGATCCTGAAACGGGACAGACCATTATAAAGGGTATGGGGGAGTTGCATCTCGATATAAAAGTCGACATACTAAAACGCGAATATAAGGTCGAAGCTAATATTGGCGCTCCGCAGGTTGCCTATAGAGAGACAATAACTAAAGTTGGTGAAATCGATTATACACATAAAAAGCAATCAGGTGGTGCTGGACAGTTCGCTCGAATTAAAATTATATTTGAGCCTCTTGAGCCTGGAACAGGATTCCAGTTCGAAAGTAAAATTGTTGGCGGCGCTGTTCCAAAGGAATATATTCCAGGGGTTGAAAAGGGTCTTAACTCCGCTATCAATACCGGCGTTGTCGCGGGATTTCCAATGGTGGATTTTAAGGCGACTCTTGTTGATGGTGCTTATCATGATGTAGACTCGAGCGTTCTTGCTTTCGAAATTGCAGCTCGTTCTGCGTTCCGCGAAGGCATCGGTCGATGCGGGCCTAAATTGCTCGAACCGATTATGAATGTCGAGGTTGTTACCCCGGAAGATTATATGGGCGATGTCATCGGAGACTTGAATAGTCGTCGAGGTCAAGTCGCTGGAATGGATCAGCGAGCGAATGCTCGTGTTGTCTCTGCTCTAGTGCCCTTGTCTAATATGTTTGGGTATGTGAACGTTTTGAGATCTATGTCTCAAGGGCGAGCTCAGTTTAGTATGGAATTTGACCATTATGAGCAGGTTCCGCAGCAAGTTGCTGATGAAATAAAAGCAAAAGTGTGTTAGTGTCGGTAGTTTTTGTGTTTGAATAAAACAAATCAGGAGGCGGGGTATGTCAAAGGCAAAGTTTGAAAGAAATAAGCCGCATTGCAATATAGGCACGATTGGGCATGTGGACCATGGTAAAACGTCTTTGACTGCAGCTATTA